>JBKDAC010000477.1:0-2757 GCA_046316515.1 Sandaracinobacter sp.
GTCTTCCTGTTTGCCTATGCAACCGTGATCGCCAACGGCTATTACGCAGCAGAAGCCTTCCAGCACCTCGCCGGCCATGGCCGCAAGCGCGAGATGGCGATCAAGACGGCCTTCTGCTGCATCCTGCCGCTCGGTGTGATCCTGGAGCTCGGCAAGATCGTCGACTTCGTCGATTCCGTCTATTTCCTGATGGCGATCCCGAACATCATCGGGGTCTATCTGCTGGCAGGGCCCCTGCGCACCGAACTGCGCGGCTACCTTGCCTGGCAACGGGACCAGCAGTAGCAGGAGCATCAGTGATGGCAGACGAAGTCCACACCGCGCACATCACGGAAACCGGCGCCAGCCCCTTCGCGGTCACGATCACCGTCTCCGGCCATTCGCTGACGGGCGACGAGCCGGCCGACGTCGGCGGAAACGACCTCGGCCCAGCCCCCTATGATCTGCTTACCGCAGCACTTGGGGAATGCACCGCAATGACGGTGCGCTGGTATGCCCGCCAGCAGCAATGGCCGCTGGAGCATGTGGAGGTGACACTGACGCACCGAAAGGGTGGCGAAGGCGCCGCCAGCCCGCGCCAGGATGTGTTCACCAAGACGATCACACTGAAGGGCAACGCCCTCACGGCGGACCAGCGCGCCAAGCTGCTCGACATCGCAGCGAAATGCCCGGTCCAGCGCACGCTCGAGGGCACGCCGCTGATCCGCACCACTGCCGCCTGAACGTCAGGTTCCGGCCGCAAGCCCGGGCTCTGCCGAACCTGGACGCACAGCCCCCACCCGGCGGATCGCAAGCGAAGCCAGGAATCCCAGCAAACAGGCGAGCGCCATCGCGAGAACCATGGCCGGTTCGCCACCAAGCCGCTTCAGCGGACCGACAAGCAGCCCGCTTATGGTCATCCCGAAGTTCAGGGTTGCGCCGAAAAGCGTCATCACCATCGCCGCGACCACGGGCTGGGTCTGCGACATGGCAAGGGCACCCGACGACACCATCATGGCGACGCGAAGCGTCAGGTTGAAGGGGATCGGCGCTGGCAAGCCAGCGCGGCGGAGAACTTGACTAGTTCGACATCTGACCATAATAGTCAGACATCGAACTTCAAGGAGCATGCCGACATGCCGACAAACCGACGCACCCTTCTTGCCGCCTCCGGCGCTGCCCTTGCCCTCGTTGCCGCAGGCGGCGTCTGGCGTGTCATGCGGGCGCCCGAGACTGCGACCGACCCGTGGGACAGGCTTGCCACCCCCGAGCCGGACATCCGGCTCGATGCCTTTCGCCACGCGATCCTGGCCCCCAACCCACACAACCGGCAGCCCTGGATCATCCGGCTGGACGGCACGGATGGCGCCACCATCTTCTGCGACCTCGACCGCCGGCTGCCGCACACCGATCCCTTCGATCGCCAGATCACCATCGGCTTCGGCTGCTTCCTGGAGCTTGCCAGGATTGCGGCAGCCCAGCGGGGATTGGCCGTTGCCGCCACGCCCTTCCCCGAAGGCGCCGGCGAGCGGCTTGACCGGCGCCCTGTCGCCCGCCTGCAGTTTGCGCCGGGTGCTGTGAAAGACCCGCTGTTCGCGCAGATCCCGGCGCGCCGGTCCAACAAGGAAGCCTTCGACATGGCCCGGCCCCTCGCAGCGCAGGCGCTGGCAGAGGTTGTCAAGACTGCTGCCGTCGCTGCCGGCCACACCACGGATCCGCAGAAGGTGCAGGCCATCCGCGCCCAGGTTTTGGAGGCTATCGACATTGAGATGCATCTTCCGCGCACCAACCAGGAGTCGGTCGATCTGATGCGCATCGGCGCCCGCGAAGTGGATGCCAACCCGGATGGCATCGACCTCCACGGCCCGCTGATGGAGGCATTGGCGGCGACCGGCCAGATTTCCCGCACGGCGCTGGCCGACAGCAGCAGCAGCGCCTTCCGCTCCGGGGTGTCCATGATGCAGGAGACCTATGGCGCAGCCCCCGGCTTCCTGTGGCTGACAACGGTGGGCAATGACCGCGCCACCCAGCTGGCAGCCGGCGCCGCCTATGCCCGGCTGAACCTCGCTTCCACCGCCAATGGCCTGTCGATGCACCCGATGAGCCAATCGCTGCAGGAATTTCCGGAGATGGCCGGCCCCTATGCGGCAATCCACGGCCTGCTGGCGAAATCCGGCGAACGGGTGCAGATGCTGGCAAGGATCGGCCACGGCCCGGCTGTTCCGCCTGCACCCCGCTGGCCGCTGGAGACCCGACTTGCTCAGCCCCTCTGAACAGCGGCTCTGGCAGTTCTTCACCGAGATCGGAATCATCGACCAGCTGGGCCGCACGGCGGCCGAAGCCGCGCTCGTCAGCGGCCTGTCGCTGGCACAGTTCGGGGTTCTCAACCATCTGATGCGGCTGGGCGGCGAATGGTCGCCGCTGCGCCTGGCCCGCGCCTTCCAGGTGACCAAGCAGACCATGACCTCGACGCTCGCCCGGCTGGAACGGCAGGGCTATGTGCGTGTGCGGCCCGACCCGGCCGATGGCCGCGCAAAGCTGGTTTCGATCACGGCCGAGGGCACAGCCGTGCATTCGGTATGCCTGGCGCGCGTGGGGCCCGCGATGGCCGTTGCCGTGGATGCGCTGCCCGAGGGGCTGGTGGAAACCCTGCTGCCGAAGCTGGTGGCGCTGCGCGAGGCGCTGGATCGGGCGCGGGGGTAGCGGGCGGCCCGCGGGGGTGCGGGGCAGACGCCAGCGGGGGGGGGGTGCGGGCGGGCGGGGGCGCACCGCACCTCC
>JBKDAC010000478.1:0-303 GCA_046316515.1 Sandaracinobacter sp.
ACGAGCTTGCCGATGAGGTCCCAGAGGCCGCTGACGGTGCGCTCGCCTTCTTTTCGCAGCATGGCTTTGAGGCGGGAGAAGGCCTTTTCGATGGGGTTGAAGTCCGGGCTGTAGGGCGGGAGGAAGAGCAGGGCTGCGCCATCGTCACGCCGCGATCCCTGACCAGCTTTACCGCCTCGAGCTTGAACTCGCGGCTGAACTTGCGTCGTTGCATTCATACCCTCCGGTTCCATAAAACACCTTATCTCGGTGTCCACGAAACCGGCAGCAGCTCAGCGTTTCGACTTTCGGCTAGTTCCGACC
>JBKDAC010000479.1:0-8053 GCA_046316515.1 Sandaracinobacter sp.
GGGCGGCACTGGGTAGACAATGCGCTGGCCGTGCTCGCGACGGTGAAAGCGGCAGGCGGCGACATTGCCGAGGCCGCACTGGCGCTTGCCGGCCTGTCAGACCTGCCGGGCCGGGGTGCGCGCCGCACCATCGCCGTAGGCGGCGGCACCGCGACCCTGATCGACGAGAGCTACAACGCCAATCCCGCCTCGATGGCGGCCGCGCTTGCCGTGCTGCGCGACACGCCGGCCCGGCGCCGGGTTGCCGTTCTGGGCACAATGCGCGAGCTTGGCGCCGCCGGCGAGGCCCTGCATGCTGGCCTGGCAGCCCCCATTGCCGATGCCGGGGTCACGGCGCTTGCGCTGGTGGGCCCGGAAATGGCCGCGCTGCAGGTGGATGGCGCGGTGCACCTGCCCGACGCCGCTGCTGCCACCGACTGGGCGCGCGCGACCCTGAAAGACGGGGACGTCCTGCTGGTGAAGGGGTCCAATTCGATTCAGCTCGGCCGCTTGGTCGCGGCACTGCAGGAGGCCGGGCGTTGATCTATCATCTGGCCGAATGGCTCGGCTTTCCGGGCCTCCTGAACCTGGTGCGCTACCTGACCTTCCGGTCGGGCGCTGCGCTGGTGACGGCGCTGTTCATCGGGCTTCTGATCGGGCCGCGCTTCATCGCTTGGCTGCGGTCGAAGCAGGGCAAGGGCCAGCCGATCCGCGAGGACGGGCCGGCGAGCCACCTGATCACCAAGAAGGGCACGCCCACCATGGGTGGTCTGAAGATCCTGATCTGCCTGACCATTTCCACCCTGCTGTGGATGGAGTGGGACAAGCCCTTCGTGTGGGCGGCGCTGTTCGTGACCCTGGGCTTCGGCGTGATCGGCTTCCTCGACGATTACAACAAGGTGATGAAGCGCTCGACGGCGGGCGTTTCGGGCAAGGTCCGCCTGGCGGCCGAGTTCCTGATCGCAGGCTGCGCGGTCTATTATGTCTCTTTGTTTGCCGGCACGACGCTGTACTTCCCCTTCCTGAAGGATAGCGGGATCGACCTCGGCTGGGCCTATATCGCCTTTGGCGCGCTGGTGATCGTGGGGGCCGGCAATGCCGTGAACCTGACCGACGGGCTGGACGGCCTTGCGACCATGCCGGTGATCATCGCAGCGATGACCTTCGGCATCATCGCCTATCTGGTGGGCAATGCCGTGTTCGCCGACTATCTGGGCGTGCATTTCGTGCGCGGCTCGGGCGAGCTGATCGTGTTCGTGGGCGCGCTGGTGGGGGCAGGCCTTGCTTTCCTGTGGTTCAATGCGCCGCCGGCGGCCGTGTTCATGGGCGATACCGGCAGCCTGGCGCTGGGGGGTGCGATCGGCACCATCGCCGTCATCACCAACCATGAACTGGTGCTGGTGATCGTGGGCGGCCTGTTCGTGCTGGAGGCGGTGTCGGTGATCGTGCAGGTCGCCAGCTTCAAGCTGACCGGCAAGCGCGTCTTTAAGATGGCGCCGATCCACCACCATTTCGAGCAGCTGGGCTGGCCGGAATCGACCGTGGTGATCCGCTTCTGGATCATCTCCTTCGTGCTGGCGCTCGCCGGCCTTGCCACGCTGAAGCTCAGATGATGGCGGGGATCGCGGCACCCGCGCTGTCGGGCCGGCGCTATGCCGTCTATGGGCTTGCGCGCTCGGGCCTGTCGGCGCTGCGCTTTCTGGCACGGTCCGGCGCATCGGCTGTCGGTTGGGACGAGAATGCGGCCCAGCGCGACGCGGCGCGCGCGGCCTTCCCCGACCTTGCGCTGCAGGACTTCGCCACCCTCGATCTGGGCGGGGTCGACGGCCTCATCGTGTCGCCCGGCGTTCCGCTGAACCGCCATCCGCTGGCCGCCCGGGCGCGGGCGGCCGGCTGCCCGATCCTGGGCGACATGGAGTTGTGGCAGCAGGCACGCACCGATCTGCCGCCGCACCGGCTGGTTGGCATCACCGGCACCAACGGCAAGTCGACGACGACCGCGCTGGTGCACCACCTGCTGGAAACGGCGGGGCTGGCTGCGCGGCTTGGCGGCAACATCGGGCTGCCGGTGCTGGATGCCGATCCGCTGCCCGGCGGCGGCATCTATGTGTTCGAGCTTTCGAGCTTCCAGATCGATCTTGCGCAGACCCTGGCCTGCGATGTCGCCATTTGGACCAACCTGACGCCCGATCACCTCGACCGCTATGACGGAATGGCGGGCTATGCGGCGTCGAAGGCGCGCATCTTCGCGATGCAGAAGCCTGGCGGACAGGCCGTGATCGCCACCGACGACGACTGGACCCGGGCGGCAGCCGCTGTGCTGCCCGCGGGCCTTGCGCTGACGCGCGTGTCAGCCGCCGATGTGCGGGCCGCGGATCAGGCGCGCTGGCCCAGCCTGCAGGGCCCGCACAATGCGCAGAATGTAGCCTGCGCCGTGGCGGCTGCGCGCCTGCTGGGCGCAGGCGATGATGCGATCGAACGGGGCCTCGCCAGCTTCCCAGGCCTTGCGCACCGGATGGAGATCGTCGGCACTGTTGCCGGCGTGCGCTATGTAAACGACAGCAAGGCGACCAACCCCACCAGCGTTGCACCTGCGCTGCAGGCGTTCGCCGGCATCCACTGGATCCTGGGCGGCCAGGCGAAGACCGCCGAGCTGGATGCTTGCCTGCCGCACCTGAAGGGCGTGAAGGCCGCCTATGTGATCGGCGAGGCGGCGCCCCTGTTCGAGACCATCCTTGCCCCGTATCTGCCGGTCACCAGCGCCGGGACGCTGGACGTCGCGGTGACGCGGGCCGCCGCCGCGGCCGTGCCTGGCGACACCGTGCTGCTGTCGCCGGCCAGCGCCTCGTTCGACCAGTTCCGCGATTATGAAGCGCGGGGCGCTGCCTTCCGGGCCCTTGTCGGGACGCTTGCTGCATGAAGATCGCCGGCCTCTCCCTCTCGTTCGGGCGCGCGGACCGCAATCCGCTGGCACGCTGGTTCTGGACCATCGACCGCCCGCTTCTGGCGATTGTGCTGGTGCTGATCGGCTGCGGGATCATCGCGGTCGCGGCTGCCTCGCCGGCGGCGGCACTGCGGCTGTCGGGTGGGGCGGTGGAAATCCCGCCGCTGCACTTCCTGTGGCGGCAGCTGATCTGGGTGATGCTGGGCCTGCCGCTGATGCTGGGCATTTCCATGCTGACGAAGGATGCCGCGCGCCGGGTGGCGCTGGGCGGGTTCGTGCTGTTCCTGGTGCTGCTGGCGCTGGTGCCCTTCATCGGCGCCGAGAACAATGGCGCGCGGCGCTGGCTCCAGCTGCCCGGCTTCCAGATGCAGCCGATCGAGTTCCTGAAGCCCTTCTTCATTGTGCTGACGGCCTGGCTGTTCGCGATGCGGTTCGAGGACCGGTCGCTGCCCGTGATCCCGGCGGGTGCCATGGTGCTGGGCGTGATCGTCGCGCTGCTGGTGGTGCAGCCCGACTTCGGCCAGGCGGCCCTGCTGATCGCAGTGTGGCTGGTGCAGGCGGTTCTGGCCGGCCTGCCGCTCATTTTTCTGGGGCTTGCCATCGTCGGCCTGGTGGTGGGCCTGGTGGTCGCCTATCAGTTCGAACCGCATGTCAGGAACCGGATCGACGGATTCCTGCATGGCGAGGGCGACACCTATCAGGTGGACCGCGCGCTCGACTGTTTCCGTTCGGGGGGCCTCTATGGTGCCGGGCCGGGCGAGGGAACGGCCAAGTTCCACCTGCCCGAAGCGCAGACCGACTATATCTTTTCGGTGATCGGAGAGGAATTCGGTGCGATTGTCTGCTTTGCCCTCGCCCTACTATATCTTGCGGTTGTCCTTCGCGTTCTGCTACAACTTCTCGATGAGGACGACCCCTTCACGCTGATTGCAGCGACGGGTCTCGTCGCACAATTCGGGGGTCAGGCGCTCATCAATATGTCGGTGAATCTGGCACTCGCTCCGTCAAAGGGCATGACCCTTCCGTTCATCAGCCACGGCGGATCGAGCTTCCTTGCGACCTCGCTTGCGATTGGCCTTCTGCTGGCCATCACGCGGCGCAACCGGCACCTGAAATCCAGCCCCTATCTGCAGCCCGGGCCTGCCCCGCTGCGGCCGCGCGTGGCATGAGCCTGTCGGTGCTGATCGCCGCCGGAGGAACGGGTGGGCACATGATCCCCGCCCACGCCCTGTCGGAAGAGCTGCTGCGGCGTGGCCACCGCGTGACGCTGCTGACCGATGCACGGGGCCTGCGCTTTCCCGGCCTGTTCGCCCAGGCCGAGCGCCATGTGCTGGACAGTGCGACGGCCTCGGGCCTCAACCCCATCGCATGGATGAAGGCAGTGGTTTCCATCTGGAAGGGCACGCGGGCCGGCAAGCGCATCGCGCAGGCGGCCAATGCCGATGCGGTGGTCGGCTTTGGCGGCTATCCGTCGCTGCCCGGGATCCTGGCCGGCGTGAACCTGCGCCTGCCCAGCGTGATCCACGAACAGAATGCAGTGCTAGGCCGGGTGAACCGCCGGCTGCAGGGGCGGGTGTCGGCGATTGCGCTGACTTATGCTGACACTGCGCGCCTGTCCGAGGCCGGGAAGGCACGGCACACCGGCAACCCCGTGCGCGTGGCTGTGCTGGCGGCGCGCAATGATGCCTTCGACGCGCCGACGCCGGGCGCACCCTTCCACCTGCTGGTGGTGGGCGGCAGCCAGGGCGCCCGCATCCTGGCCAGGCTGGTGCCCGAGGCGGTGGCCCTGCTGCCCGAGGCCGAGCGCAGCCGCCTGCGCGTGACGCAGCAGTGCCGGGCCGAGGACCTGTCGGTGGTCGCCGACGCCTATGCGCAGGCCGGCGTGCAGGCCGATTGCCAGACCTACATGGCCGACCTGCCTGGGCGTCTGGCGGCAAGCCATCTGGTGATCAGCCGGGCGGGTGCCTCCACCATGGCCGAGCTGATGGTGCTGGGCCGGCCCGCCGTGCTGATCCCGTTCGCGGCGGCGACCGACGACCATCAGACGGCGAACGCTGCCGGCTATGTGAAGGCCGGCGCGGGCTTCCTGATGGCCGAAGAAAGCGCCAGCGCGGCGACGCTTGCCGGCGAGATCCGGGGCTTCATGGGCTCGCCTGAGGCACTGTCGGCGGCGGCGGCGGCGGCGCGGGGGCTGGGTATTCCCGATGCAGCCGCGCGCTTGGCCGACCTGGTGGAGCAGCAGGTCCGCGACCTGAGCGAAAGGCGGGCCGCATGAGCGTGACCGCAAAGGGCGGCACCGCGTTCAACGCGGGCGTCGGCCCCATCCACTTCATCGGCATCGGCGGCATCGGCATGTCGGGCATCGCCGAGGTGATGGCGAATCTGGGCTTTGCGGTGCAGGGGTCCGACATTGCCGAGGGCTATGTGGTGCAGGGCTTGCGGGACAAGGGTATCGCCGTGCACATCGGCCACAAGGCCGAGAATCTGGGGGATGCGGCTGTCGTCGTCGTCTCCACCGCGATCAAGCGCGGCAATCCCGAAGTCGACCTGGCGCTCGAGCGGCGCATCCCGGTCGTGCGCCGGGCCGAGATGCTGGCCGAGCTGATGCGGCTGAAGTCCACCGTCTGCGTGGCGGGCACGCACGGCAAGACGACGACGACTTCGATGGTGGCGGCGCTGCTGGATGCGGGCGGGCTGGACCCGACGGTCATCAACGGCGGGATCATCAACAGCTACGGCTCCAACGCCCGACTGGGCGATGGCGAGTGGATGGTGGTGGAGGCCGACGAGAGCGACGGCAGCTTCCTGCGTCTGCCGCCGACGCTGGCGGTGGTGACCAACATCGATCCCGAGCATCTGGACCATTATGGCGACTTCGAAGCCGCCAAGGCCGCCTTCCGCCAGTTCATCCAGAAGGTGCCCTTCTATGGCGCCGCCGTGCTGTGCCAGGACCACCCTGAGGTGCAGGCGATGCTCCCCAGCGTGTCCGACCGGCGGATCGTGACCTATGGCTTTGCCGGCCAGGCCGATGTGCGGGGCGACAATGTGCAGCCCATTCCCGGCGGCAACCGCTTCGATGTGACGCTGCGCACATTCGGCGCGCCCGAGCGGCGCTATGAGGGCCTCAAGCTGCCCATGCCCGGCCGCCACAATGTGCTGAACGCGCTGGCGGCCATCGGGGTCGCCGACCAGCTGGGGATCGGCGAGGCGCAGATTCGCGAGGGTTTCGGCAAGTTCGGCGGTGTGAAGCGGCGCTTCACCAAGGTGGGCGAAGTGGCCGTCGGCGACGGGCTGGTGACGATCATCGACGATTATGGCCACCACCCGGTCGAGGTGAAGGCCGTGCTGGCTGCCGCCCGCGAAGGCGCGCACGCCAAGGTGGTCGCCGTGGTGCAGCCGCATCGTTACACCCGCCTTCGCGACCTGTTCGACGAGTGGCGCAGTGCGTTCAACGATGCCGACACGGTGGTGATCGCGCCCGTCTATGCCGCGGGCGAGCAGCCGATCGAGGGCATCAGCCACGAGACGCTGGCCGATGCACTGCGCCGGTCTGGCCACCGGCAGGTGCTGACCGTATCCGGCGAGGCCGACCTCGCGCCCGCAATTGCCCCGCTGTTGGGCGCCGGCGACATGGTTATCTGCCTGGGTGCGGGCGACATCACCAAATGGGCGGCGAACCTGGCGGGCGCGCTGAAGACGGCGGGGGCAACATGATGGCGCTCGTCCGTCGCCCCGAAGGAACGCCTGCCACGCACGGCAAGCTCACGGCGAACGCGCCGCTTGCGCCGCTTGTGTGGTTCAAGGCGGGGGGTGCGGCCGAGTGGCTGTTCGAACCGAAGGACCGGCAAGACCTGTCGCTGTTCCTCGCTGGTCTGGCAGCTGAAACGCCGGTGATGGCGCTGGGGCTGGGATCGAACCTGATCGTGCGCTAAGGCTGCGTGCCGGGCGTGGTCGTCCGGCTGGGCACACCCGTTGCGGGCATCGAGCCGCTGGATGCGACGACGTGGCACTGCGGCGGTGGGGCGAGCGGCATCGCCGTTTCGTCGGCTGCGCGGGACGCGGGGATCGCCGGCCTGGAATTCCTGCGCGGTATTCCGGGCACCGTAGGCGGCTTCGTGCGGATGAACGGCGGCGCCTATGGCCGCGAAGTGGCCGATGTGCTGGTCGACTGCGAGGTTCTGCTGCGGTCGGGCGAGCAGCGCACGCTCGGCGTGGCGGAGCTTGACTATACCTATCGCCACTCCGACCTGCCCGAGGGTGCCATCGTGGTTTCGGCCACCTTCCGTGGGCAACCCGGCGATCCGGCCGCCATCCAGGCCGAGATGGACCGCATCGCGGCCGCGCGCGAGGAAAGCCAGCCGCTGCGCACCAAGACCGGTGGTTCCACCTTCAAGAACCCGCCCGGGCACAAGGCCTGGACGCTGGTCGACGACGCCGGCTGTCGCGGCCTGTCGCTGGGCGGCGCGCAGGTGAGCCCCAGGCACACGAACTTCCTGATCAACACCGGCACCGCGACCAGCGCCGACATCGAGGCGCTGGGCGAGGAAGTCCGCGCCCGGGTGAAGGCAAAGTCGGGCATCGAGCTGGAGTGGGAAATCCAGCGGGTAGGCGTGCCGGCATGAGGGTGACGGTCCTCATGGGCGGCTGGTCCGCCGAGCGCGAGGTGAGCCTCGTATCGGGCAAGGGCATTGCCGAGGCCGCGCGCACGCTCGGCCATTCGGTCACCGAGCTCGACCTGGGTGCGACCGCTGTCGACGGGGCGAGCCTCCCCGCGCGCCTGGCTGCAACGAAGCCCGACGTGGTCTTCAACGCGCTGCACGGCACCCCGGGCGAGGATGGCACCGTGCAGGGGTGCATGGACCTGATGGGCCTGAAGTACACCCATTCGGGCGTCACCACCTCGGCGATCGCGATCGACAAGGAACTGACCAAGAAGATCCTGGTGCCTGCCGGGGTGAAGATGCCCGGTGGCCGAATCGTAACGTCCGAAAGCCTGCACGCGGGCGACCCGCTGCCGCGGCCTTATGTGCTGAAGCCGGTGAACGAAGGCTCGTCGGTGGGCGTCGCCATCGTGACGGCCGAGAGCAATTACGGCAACCCGATCAGCCGCGATGTGCCCGGCCCCTGGGC
>JBKDAC010000480.1:0-2578 GCA_046316515.1 Sandaracinobacter sp.
GCCTCAAAGCCGCGGGACGGAAAAAAAAGGACGCCAGCCCCACCGCCGCAACCGAGCCTGCCAGCCATCCGGCAGGCAATAGTCCTCCAGCTCAGTCAGCCACCACCAACGTGCCCACACTGCCGTAAACGGTGGCAAAAAAGCACACGGCAGATATCTGCCAAAGTAGTGCTAGGTCACCGACTCATAAAGCGCATGCAGATTCTTGCGGCGGCGAGTTTGATGAGGGCGATGTAGTTTTCGGGATGCTTTTCGTATCGCGTGGCGATGGCGCGGTAGTGCTTGATTTTGCTGAATAATCGTTCGACGGCGTTGCGTAGTTTGTAGAGCGGGGCGCTGAAGGTGGGGTAGCGGACCCGGCCCGGCATAGGCTTGATGTTTGCCATGACGCCGCGCTCTTGCATTGCGGCGCGCAGAGCGTCGGAGTCGTAAGCCCGGTCGGGGAGCAGGACATCGCCGGCCTCCAGGCTGTCGAACATGTCGGCAGCGCTGCGCCCGTCATTGGCATGGCCCGGCGTGCTCTTGAGCAAGATCGGCAAACCGTTGGCATAGACCAGCGCATGGATCTTGGTCGTCAGCCCGCCTCTTGAGCGCCCCATGCATCGGGGGTCAACTGTGTCCGCGGTCTCGGTTTGCGGACCCCCTTTTTACTGTTCGCGGCGTGCTCGTGAACCCGGATCGACGAACTGTCGATCATCTGGATGCCGCCTTCATAAGCAGCCGCAATCGCCGCAAACAGCCGGTTCCACACCCCCTTTTGCGCCAGCGCACGAACCGGTTGTAGCAAGTCATCGCCGGGCCATAACGCTCGGGAATATCCGCCCAGGGCGAACCCGTGCGCAGCCGCCAGTAAATCCCGTTCAATACCCGCCGGTCATCAACCCTCGGAACCCCGCGCGGCTTGTTCGGAAGCAGTGGCTCGATGATCGACCACTCAAAATCACTCAGCTCATATCGACGTGAACTCATCCCAATCTCCTCTCGGAAACCGAATCAGATCACGACGGATATGGGAATCCCATTTATGAGTTTATGCCCTAAACTATCTCGTCGTCGTGACACTTGCCCCAACCATCCTCTGGTTACGGTAAGTGTCCACACAACCTAGCCGCCTTTCGGCTTTTCCCCGCAATCCGCCTGCGCTACCGCTGAGCGGTACAGCGAAGAGGCAGACGCATGGCATCCAGCATCATCGGCACGATCATCATCGGTTTCCTGGCCGGGCTTCTGGCGCGCTTTTTCGCCGCTGACCCGCGCAATCCTTCGGGCTGCCTGCTCACGACCGTGTTGGGCGTTGCGGGCGCGGCGCTGTTCACCTGGCTGGGGCAGCAGATCGGCTGGTACAAGGCCGGCGACCAGGCCGGCTTCATCGGCGCCGTGCTGGGGGCGGTGATCGTGCTGCTGATCTGGCGCGCGTTCGTCTCGGCGCGGAAGGGCTGAGGCTCAGCCCAACGCGGCAAGTTTCTCTTCCGCCCTACGATCCAGCTCCGCCCGGCTCAGCTTTTCGGAGCTGCTCTTCAGTTGGCCACACGCCGCCATAATGTCCCGACCGCGCGGGCGGCGGATGGGGGCGGAGATGCCGGCGCGGTAGACGATATCGGAGAAGCGCTGGACCTGGGCTTCGTCGGACGTGTCGTAGGGCGCGCCGGGCCAGGGGTTCCAGGGAATCAGGTTCACCTTGGCGGGCAGGCGATACTGCTTGAGCAGCCGCACCAGCGCATGCGCGTCCTCGTCGCGGTCATTCTTGCCCTTCAGCATCACATATTCAAAGGTGATGCGCCGCGCATTGTTCGCGCCCGGATAGTCCGCGCAGGCCTGCAGCAGCTCGTCGATCCCGTACTTCCGGTTCAGCGGCACGATCTCGTCGCGAATTTCCTTGGTGACGGCGTGGAGCGAGACAGCAAGGTTCACTCCGATTTCCGCACCCGCGCGCGCCATCATCGGCACCACGCCGGATGTGCTCAGCGTGATCCGCCGCTTCGACAGCGCCAACCCGTCGCCGTCCATCACGATCTTCAGCGCATCACGCACATTCTCGAAGTTGTACAGCGGCTCGCCCATCCCCATCATCACGATGTTGGTCAGCAGCCTGCCGTCGGGCGAACTCGGCCATTCGCCAAGGCTGTCCCGCGCCAGCATCACCTGCCCCACGATCTCGGAGGGCGTCAGGTTGCGCACCAGTTTCATCGTGCCGGTGAAGCAGAAGCGGCAGTTCAGCGTGCAGCCCACCTGGCTGGACACGCACAATGTCCCCCGGTCCGCGTCCGGGATGAACACCATTTCATACTCTTCCCCGTCAGACCGCAGCAGCCATTTGCGCGTCCCGTCGGTCGACACATGCGCTTCCAGAACTTCCGGCCGGCCCACCACGAACCCGGCCTTCAGCCCCTCGCGCAGCGGCTTCGACAGATCCGACATGGTGTCGAAATCGGTGACACCCCGGTTGTAGAGCCAGCCCCAGATTTGCTTGGCGCGCATCCGCGCCTGCTTCGGCTCCACCAGGCCCGCCGCCAGCAGCGCCTCGGCGATCGCCGCCTTCGACAGGCCGACAAGGTCCGTCCGTCCGTCAGGCCGGGAA
>JBKDAC010000481.1:0-1882 GCA_046316515.1 Sandaracinobacter sp.
CGACTGCGCCGTCCGGCACCTCCACATAGAATGTGCCCGACACGATGCTGTGCGGGTGGATATGGCCGCTATGCCCGCCGCCCGGCTTCAGGATGTTGACCCACAGGCTGTCGAGCTTCAGGCGCCGGCCGCCCAGATCGAGGTGCGCGTCGCGCGCAAAGGCCGCAACATGGGGCGCCAGCTTGCGGGCAAGGTCGTGAAAGGCCGGGTCCCGCGCCGGCAGGTCGGCGAGCGAGGCGTAACTGGTATAGCCGGGATAGCCGTGCGTGCGGCACCAGCGGCGCCCGGCGGCGTCGTCAGCCGCAAGGCTGCGCGCGCTGTGAACCAGCTCGGCAAGCAGCGCGGCATCGCCGAGTTCGCCTTCATAAAACGGGGTGGCAAAGAGGTTGCGGATCGGCATGCACACCCTTGTGCGCGATCGAAAGGCGACTGTCGATTGGGCCGGCATGGCGGAAGGAATTCCTGCTTCGGGCCGGTTTTGGCCCTTTCAGGCACGGGAAGCTTTGGTTTCGCGTCTCGCAGAGATCCGAAACAGAAACGCCTCTTCAAGTTCAATGGACGAATGAATCAGACCCTCGTAACTTCAGCCATGCGCCTGATTCGGAAAATCTCTTGAGGGTACATGGCTTTGACAGGCGCGTATTTGTGAGGTTCATGAGCCCTGCCATTCCACCAAATCTTTCGGCGGCTCAGCCAGTAGACCCATTTCCGGTCAATCGACTTTATGTGAGCCTGTTTCTGGTAACAGGCTGCGCATTCCTGCTTCGGTTTCTGACAATCGACGTTCGGTCCCTGTGGCTCGATGAAGCCTGGAGCGCCTGGTTCGCGGCGAGGGACTGGACCTATCTGCTGAACGAGGTGCCGCAGTTCGAGGTTCATCCGCTCTTCTACTATACGGTGCTCAAACTCTGGACCGGTGCATTCGGCGAAACCGAACGCGCGTTGCGGATGCTTTCCACGCTGGTGAACTGCGCAACCATCCCGCTGGTGGCGGCGGCAGCCTGGCATGCCGGCAGCCTGCGAAGCCGCGGGATCGCGGCGTTACTGGCAGCAATCCTGTTCGCCTGTTCGCCTGTTCGCCGACGCAGATCGGCGCATCGCAGGACGCGCGCGCCTATGTTTTCATGACGGCGGGGATGGCGCTCGCTCTGCTCGGCGCAACCCTGGTGCTGACGAACAGCGACAGGGCTGCGCGACCCGTGGGGCAGTTGCTGCGCAATGACCGCGCGATGCTGGGGGCGCTCGTCGCCCTCGCAGCGGGCGTTGCCCTTATGGCCTGGAGCCACAATCTGGGGATCGTCTTCGCTGCCCTGTTCGGCCTCGGGCTGCTCATCGCCTGGGCGATGGTCGGGCGGCCGCAGGGCCTTCCGATCAACCTCACCCTGGCCGCGGTGCTGGCGCTGCTGCTCTATTTGCCCAACATTCCCATCCTGCTGAAGCAGCTCGGCACGGTGGGCAGCACCGGCTTCTGGCTGAGCCGTCCGGGGCTGCGTGGGCTGGCCGACACGCTCGCCGGGCTGCCAATGGGCTATAGGCCGGTGGGGAACCTGAAGCCCGTTGTTGCCCTTCTGGCGCTTGTTGTCATCGCCGGGGCGTGGGGTCTCTGGCGAGACGGGCGGGACGCCCCGGGGAGGCGTGCGACAGTCCTCTTCCTCGTCGGCATGCTGTTCGGCCCGACCCTGGCCCTTTGGGTCGTGAGCCAGGTGGCCCAGCCCGTCTTTCTCGCCCGCACCTTGCAGGCATCGCAGGTGCCGGCGATCATCCTGATGGCGTTTGCCCCCTTTGCCTGGCCCGTGGCGAGCCGGTTCGCGGCTGCCGCCATGGCGCTGGGGGCCATCGCCTCGCTTTCAATCGCGGATCGGCATTTCCAGCCCCCATTTGA
>JBKDAC010000482.1:0-506 GCA_046316515.1 Sandaracinobacter sp.
GCCGGGGACCGTGGTTGTGGTGCTGCCCGGTGATCGGCTCGCCGGCGCGGCGGGGGGGTATGCTTTGGCGCCCGCGCGCCCGGCCGCACCCGCGCCCGCGCCGGAAGCCATCGGCGAGTTGGCCGGGCTGCGGGGCCGCGCGTCACCATGGCGACGCCGGTCTGCCCGGTCAGCTTGGCGGCGGCTTCCGCCATGTTGGCGGCGGCCGCCTCGTGCCGGCAGGTCACCAGCCGGACATCCACGTCGCGCATCGCATCCAGCAGCGGCAGATAGGATTCGCCCGGCACGGCAAAGGCATGGGTGATTCCGGCAGCAGCCAGGCTCTCGGCGATCACGGTAGCAACGGTCTGGCCCATGGCAGGGGCAAAGCCGGTCGGTCTGCTGCTTGTCAAGGCAGGCTGGCGGCAGAAGCCTGCGAGGGCAGGCCAAGGCCTGAAGCTTGTCAATGCAGGCCAAGGCCTGCTAGGGCCCCGCCCCTTGTGGAGCGGTGGCCGAGTGGTCGAAGG
>JBKDAC010000483.1:0-6786 GCA_046316515.1 Sandaracinobacter sp.
GTCTCGGGGGTCATCGCATCGGCTGCCACATGAACCCCCTGCGTCAGCGTCACATGCGCCGCCTCGAACCCGCCGCCGCCGGCGTTCAGGATCACATTCGTCGGCGCCTCCTCGCTCACCAGATACAGCGACGCCGGCGACACCGTCTCGGGCCCCATCTTCGCCAGCAGCTCGCCCGGCATCAGGTCCTCGGTCATCCGGGTCGCGGCCAGCGGGGCGATCGTGTTCACCTTCACATTATACTTGGCGCCTTCCAGCGCCAGCGTCTTCATCAGCCCCACCAGTGCCAGCTTCGCCGCGCCATAGTTCGCCTGCCCGAAATTGCCGTAAAGGCCCGTCGACGAGGTCGTCATCAGGATGCGCCCATAGGCCTGGTCGCGCATCAGGTCCCACACCGCCTTGGTGCAGATCACGCTGCCCATCAGGTGCACGTCCACAACGCTGCGGAAATCGTCCAGCGTCATCTTGGTGAAGGTCTTGTCGCGCAGGATCCCGGCGTTATTGATCAGGATATCGATCCGCCCCCAGCGCGCCTTCACCTCCTCCACCATTGCAAAGATGCCGTCCGCATCCGTCACGCTCGAGCCATTGGCCATCGCCTCGCCACCGGCGGCCACGATCTCGTCGACCACCGCCTGCGCCGCGCCGACGCTGCCGCCCGAACCGTCGCGGGCACCGCCCAGGTCGTTCACCACCACCTTCGCGCCGCGCGCTGCCAGGTCCAGCGCATAGCGGCGGCCAAGGCCGTTGCCCGCCCCCGTCACGATTGCCACACGATTGTCGAAACGGATGCGCATCTCGGTCACTCCCAATGTCTGTTCGCGGGCCTCTCTAGAAGCCCGGCACGCCGCTTGGAAACCCCCGGCCCGCTCTTGAGAATGCTAGCCCTGCCGGAAGGCCGCCCAGCTCACCATCGCCAGCGGCAGAAGCCCGGCCAGATCGACCAGCGCAATCCGGCGCAGCGCGATGGGCTGCCCGGCCTGCCACCACAGCCACAGGAAGCTCAGCATGCTGAACCCGACAACAAGCACCGCGAGCCGACGCGGGGCAGTGTCGAACATACACCACAGGCAGACCAGCAGAACCGCTGCAAACAGTGCCGCGCGATGCTGCATCAGAAGGAACAAGGGGCTGTCCGGGCCGACGCCGTAAAGGTCCGTCAGCAGGGACGGCCGCACCAGCGCCAGCGCCGGCATCAGGTGCACCAATGCCAGAAGTGCCCAGCAGATCGCGACCAGAACAGACATGACGCGGACGCTAGCCTCCCCGCTTCGGTCTGCCTAGCTCGCCATCTTCAGGCTGGTATCGGAATCCAGCGCATAACCCGCCGACCGCACCGTCCGAATGAGGTCCGGCAGATCATCGCCGTTGATCGCCTTCCTCAGCCGCCGGATGTGCACGTCCACCGTGCGCTGCTCCACATAGACGTCGCGGCCCCACACCGCGTCCAGCAGCTGCTCGCGGCTGAACACCCGGCCCGGATGCTCAAGGAAATGCCTGAGCAGGCGGAATTCCGTCGGCCCCAGCTGCACCGACAGCCCGTCGCGCGTCACCTTGTGCGCACTGGTGTCCATCGCGATCCCGCCATATTCCAGCGCCCCGCCAGAGAGCGCCGGGCGCAGCCGCCGCAGCAGCGCGCGCACGCGGGCCACCAGCTCGCGCGGCGAAAAGGGCTTGGTCACATAATCGTCCGCGCCTGTTTCCAGCCCGCGCACCCGGTCGCTCTCCTCGGCGCGGGCCGTCAGCATGATGATCGGCAGCCCGGCCGTCTCGGGCGCACGGCGCAGCCGGCGGCACACCTCGATCCCCGACAGGTTTACGATCATCCAGTCCAGCACCACCACGTCCGGCCGGTCTTCCTCGGCCAGCACCAGCGCCTCCTCGCCATCGGGCGTGGTGACGACATCAAAGCCTTCCTTGTCCAGGTTGTAGCGGATCAGCTCGACAAGGTTCGCATCGTCTTCAACCAGCAGGATCTTTGGACGCATGAAACTCTCCTCTTGGCCCCCCGACAGAACGCGGTCTCAATCGCCGTCAGTCGGGTCCATGGTTGCAGTCTGGTCGGTCTTGGTCCGCTCCGACAGACGCTCGCCGGTTACGGAAAAATGCACCAGTTCCGCGATGTTCGTCGCATGGTCGCCGATCCGCTCCAGATTCTTTGCGATGAACAGCAGATGCGCGGACGGCGTGATGTGGTGCGGGTTTTCCATCATGTAGGTCAGTAGGGACCGGAACAGGCTGTTGTACAGGTCGTCCACCTGCTGGTCCCGCTCCATCACCTGGATCGCAAGCTCGGAGTCGCGATCCACATAGCAGTCCAACGCGTCGCGGATCATGGATGCTGCGGTCTTCGCCATTTCCGGGATGATCACGGCCGGCCCGATGGGCGCCGCCTGCGTCAGCACGGGCACCCGCTTGCCGATGTTCTTGGCATAGTCGCCGATTCGCTCGATGATCGCAGAAATCTCAGCGCGGCCACAATCTCGCGCAGGTCGTCCGCCATGGGCGACCTCAGCGCGATGATGGTCACGGCCTGGCGCTCGGCCTCGGTCTCCATCGCGTCCAGCTCGGCATCGCGCGACACCACGATCATCGCGGCATCGGAATCCCGCCGCTTCAGCGCGTCCACCGCATCCTTCACCTGCGCCTCGGCAAGCCCCCCCATCTGCCCGATCAGCGAACGCAGCTGTTCGATCTCCTGGTCAAAGGAACGGACGGTATGTGCAGTCGGGGTCTGGCCCATCGTGTCTCTCCTCAGCCGTACCGGCCGGTGATATAGTCTTTGGTGCGGGTTTCCTTCGGATTGGTGAAGATTTCCCGCGTGTCGCCATATTCCACCAGCGTTCCCAGGTGGAAAAAGGCCGTCTTCTGGCTGACGCGCGCCGCCTGCTGCATGTTGTGCGTCACGATCACGATCGCATAACGGCCGCGCAGATCGTCGATCAGCTCCTCGATCTTGGCAGTCGCGATCGGGTCCAGCGCGCTCGCCGGCTCGTCCATCAGGATCACTTCCGGGTTCACCGCAATCGCACGCGCAATACACAGCCGCTGCTGCTGGCCGCCCGAAAGCGCAGTGCCCGAATCCCCCAGCCGGTCCTTCACCTCGTCCCAGAGGCCCGCGCGCCGCAGCGACTTTTCCACCACCACTTCCATGTCGGCCTTGGTGCGGGCAAGCCCGTGGATGCGCGGGCCATAGGCCACATTCTCATAGATGCTCTTGGGGAAGGGGTTGGGCTTCTGGAACACCATCCCCACCCGCGCGCGCAGCTGCACCACGTCCATCTCGGGGGCATAGATATCCTGCCCGTCCAGCCGGATGTCGCCCTTCACGCTGGCCCCTGCCACCGTGTCGTTCATCCGGTTGAGGCAGCGCAGGAAGGTCGACTTCCCGCACCCCGACGGCCCGATGAAGGCAGTGACGTCTTCCTTGGTGACGTCGATGGAAACACCCTTCAACGCCTCGAACTCGCCATAGAAGACCCGCACGTCGCGCGCGGTCATCTTCAGCGTGGTCTCCGTGGCCGCTGCAGGCGTGGGGGCCGCCGGGGCCTTGGTCGCAGCGGCAGGCGCTGCCGTGGGGGTCATCTCGTTCACCAGCGCACCTCGAAGCGGTTCCTCATATAGATGGCGAGGCTGTTGATCGTGAGGAGGAAGACCAGCAGCACGATGATCGCACCCGAGGTCTTTTCCACAAAGCCCCGGCTCACATTGTCCGACCAGATGAAGATCTGCACCGGCAGCGCCGTCGCAGGCTGGGTCAGCCCCTGCGGAACGCTCGTCAGGAAGGCGCGCATGCCGATCATCAGCAGCGGCGCGGTCTCGCCCAGCGCGCGCGCCATGCCCAGGATCGTCCCCGTCAGCATGCCCGGAAGCGCCAGCGGCAGCACATGGTGCGTCACCACCTGCACCCGGCTCGCGCCGATCCCCAGCGCCGCATCCCGGATGGAGGGCGGCACGGCCTTGATCGCCGCCCGGCTGGCAATCACGATCACCGGCAGTGTCATCAGCGCCAGCGTCAGCCCGCCCACCACGGGCGCGGAACGCGGCATGTTCAGCGTGTTCAGGAACACCGCCAGCCCCAGCAGGCCGAAGATGATCGAGGGCACGGCCGCCAGGTTGTTGATCGACACCTCGATCATGTCGGTCCAACGGTTCTTGGGGGCAAACTCCTCAAGGTAGATCGCCGCCAACACCCCCACCGGGAAGCTGATCAGCAGCGTCACCAGCAGGGTCAGGAAGCTGCCCTTCAGCGCGCCCCAGATGCCGGCCAGCTCCGGATCCACCGAATCCGCGCCCGACAGGAAGGTCGTGTTCAAACCCGTCTCCAGCTGGCCGGCGGCCGACAGCTTCTTCCAGGCCGCAATCTCCAGGTCATTGACCGGCCGGTCGCCCTCGCTGGCGTTCAGGTCGATCCGGCCCTTCGCCAGCTGGTCCAGGTTCGAGGTGGAAATCAGCCACATGTCCTGCGTCCGGCCGATCAGCGACGGATCCTCCTCCACTGCCTCGCGCAGCGCAAGCCAGGCGCCGTCCGACACCAGCTCCACGCCGGTGCCATGTGCCCGCTCCACCGAATCCATCATCACACCCTGGAAATTGGCCCGGCGCAGCAGGGTCGGATCGGCTTTCGCCGCCGCAGCGGTCACCCCCAGCCGGGCCGCATCAAAGGTCACGGGCACCAGCACCCGCGTTTGCACAAAGCTGGTCCAGCCCGTGCCGATCACGGTTGCCATCAGGAAGATCAGGAAGCCGATCGCAATCGACAGCGCGCCCAGCCCAAGCAGGCGGAAGTTCCGCTCCTGCGCATAGCGGCGACGGATGCGCGCCTGCATCTGCGGCGAGCTCCAGGCCGTCGGCGCGGCGGTTCCCGCGCCAGCAAGGGTCGGCGCGGCGCTGCCGTGCGCGGGTTTGACAGCCTCAGTCATAGGCCTCCCGATATTTCTTCACGACGGCGAGCGCATAGATGTTCAGCGCCAGCGTTACCAAGAACAGCACCAGCCCCAGGGCAAAGGCCGACAGCGTCTTGGCGCTGTCGAATTCCTGGTCGCCGGTCAGCAGCGCCACGATCTGCGCCGTCACCGTCGTCACGCTGTCGAACGGGTTCACCGTCAGGTTCGCGGCAAGGCCGGCCGCCATCACCACGATCATCGTCTCGCCGATCGCCCGGCTGACAGCCAGCAGCACGCCGCCCACGATGCCCGGAAGCGCGGCCGGGATCAGCACCCGTCGGATCGTCTCCGACGGAGTCGCCCCCATCGCCAGGCTGCCGTCGCGCATCGCCCGCGGCACCGCGGTCAGCGCATCATCGGCCATCGACGACACGAAGGGGATGATCATTACCCCCATCACCAGGCCCGCCGCCAGCGCGCTTTCCGAACTGGCGTTGGAAATCCCGATCGAAATCGCAAAGTCGCGCACCGCGGGCGCCACCGTCAGCGCGGCAAAGAAGCCATAGACCACGGTCGGAACCCCGGCCAGCACCTCCAGCACGGGCTTTGCCACCCGGCGGAAACCCGGCGCTGCATATTGCGTCAGATAGATCGCCGTCATCAGCCCCAGCGGGATCGCCACGAGCATCGCGATGATCGCCCCAATGAACACCGTGCCCCAGAACAGCGGCACCGCCCCGAACGCACCCGAAGACCCCACCTGGTCCGCCCGTATCGCGGTCTGCGGAGACCATTGCGTGCCGAACAGGAACTCGACCGGGCTTACCATCTGGAAGAAGCGGAAGCTCTCGAACACCAGGCTGGCCACGATCCCGAAGGTCGTCAGGATGGCGACCAGCGACGCCGTCACCAGCAGGATCATCGTCATCCGCTCGACCCGCGTGCGCGCCCGGAACTGCGGCCTCAGCCGGCTCCAGCCCCACAGCGCGCCTACAGAACCTAGCGCCAGCGCACCTAGCCCGAACACCAGGCCATAGCGCCGGGCGGCCGACTTCCACACCTGCGCCGCAGCCTCGGCATTGGGATTGAAGGCGGCGGCATAGTCGCCCCGCACCAGCCCGCGCACTTCCGACAGGAAGGCCGACTGGTCCAGCTCGCCCTGGCCCACGGCGCCGGGCGGCAGGCTCGCCAGCACCTCGCGCGACACCAGCCCGTCGCCCAGGATCCCCCAGGCCGCCAGCAGCGCAAACGCCGGCAGAACGGCCAGAATGGCAACGAAGGCCCCATGGTATCCGGGCCGCGAATGCACGGCGCCGACGGTCACGCCCTCGGTTGCCACGAAGCCAAGGCCCCGCTGCCGCCCCAGCCAGAAGGCCAGCGCCCCCAGAACAAGCACCAGCGCGAAGGCAAGACCCCAGCTCATGCCAGATCCTCCGCCGTCAGCGGCGTCAGCTCGGCCGCGCGCGCCCTGTTCTCGGTCCGCACCTCATCCGGAGACGGGACCAGCCCGCGCCGCTGCAGATAACCACCCGGCGCCCAGGCCCGGTCACTGGTATATTCGTCCAGAAACTCGCGCAGGCCCCGGACCGCCTTCACATGCTGCGCCTTCACATAGATGTAGAGCGGCCGCGACGCCGGATATTCCAAGCTGGAGATGGTCTCGTAACTGGCCAACACGCCGTCGATCGCCACGTCACGCAGCGTATCCAGGTTGCGCTCCAGGAAGCTGAAGCCCAGCACCCCGATCGCCGCCGGGTTCGACCCCAGCTTCTGCACGATCAGATTGTCGTTCTCGCCCGCCTCGACATAGGCGCCATCCTCGCGAATCTTGTTGCAGATCTTCTTGTGGCGATCCTCGTCGGTCTTCTTCAGGGCCTTCATCGCCGGGTCGGTGTCGCAG
>JBKDAC010000484.1:0-2227 GCA_046316515.1 Sandaracinobacter sp.
CTGCCGGGGTCAGCTGCAGGCGGGGCACCATCGGCCGCGACGGCACACGCCCCAGTTCCTCGGCGGCGAGTTGGCCGTAATAGTAATCCGCGTGGCGGGCCGCGCGTTCGTAGGCCTGGCTGGCGGCTTCCTGCTGGCCGCGGGCCTTTTCGGCGCGGCCCAGCCAATAGTCGCCCCTGCTCTGGCTGATGGGGGTGGTGACGGCCGCATTGAAGCGGGTGAAATGCTGCTGGGCATGATCGGGGCGGTTCAGGCGGCGAAGCGCGATCCAGCCGGCGAGCCATTCCGTGTCGGACAGGTCCACGCGGGCGGAGAGCGGAAGGCTGGTGGGGTTCACCCCGGCGCCGACCGCTTTGTGGTTGGCGAGGATCCGGTAGGCGGTGAGGTTGTCGCCGCGGCGCATGGCGGCACGGCCCAGCGCAAGGCGGCGTTCCAGCCAGGTTTCGGGGGCTGCGACTCCTGCCTCGGTGTCGCCGGCTGCGAGCAGGGCCTCGGCCTCGGGAAGGCGGCCCTTGCGCTCGAGGAAGATGGAGCGGTCGTTGGTGAGGCCGGGATGGCGCCGGAGCTGGGCCGGCACCGAGGCAACACGCGCCTCGGCATCGGGCGCGCCGGAGCGGAGCGCGATGCGGGCCTGGGCGAGCGCGCGCTGTTCGTCTGCCATCAGGGGCAGCAGGCGCTGGGCCGCGCTGGTCTGGCCGGCCCACAGCAGCACGTCGGCGCGGCGGGCATGATCGTCACGCCTGAAGAGGGAGCCGAAGAGGGCGAGCAGGGCTTCCTCCAGCTCTGGCGGGATGCCGGTGCGGCCCCAGGCCTGCCGGGCGAGCGTGTCTGCGGCGGGGCCGGTGGAGAGGAGGGCGTAGCGGGCCTGGCCGGCGGAGGTTTGCGGGGCGACCGCTTGGAAGAAGGCCCGGGCTTCGCTGTCGGAGGATTTGGTCGGGTCTGCGGCCTGTGCCTCGGCGCGGCGCCGGATCGCGCCGTGGGCGGGCCAACCCGGGTGCGCGGCGAGCCACTGGGCCTGCACCGCCAGCGGATAGGCGACACCGGCAGGCGGTGTTCTGCGCAGCCAGTCCCATGTGGCGACCGAATTGGCGATCGGCGTAGGGGCGCCGACCGGCTGGGCCGAGCCGAAGGCCTCGTAGGAAGCGAACTGGCGGGCGAGCCAGTCGCGGGAGGCGGCGTCGGACTGGGTGGTCTGGGCGGCTGGCGGGAGGGTGGCAGCCGGCGTTGCCAGCAGGAGGGCAGCGGCAGCCATGAGGCGATGTTGCGCGGACATGCACAAGCCTTTAGGCAACGCCCACGCCTGCGCCAAGGCCGCGTGCAGGCTTCTGTCGTGCGCCTGCCACTGCACCGCCCATAGGAACATCAGCATATGCCAACCATCACCGGCTCCATTCCCGCGCTGGTCACACCGTTTCGCGATGGCCGCGTCGATGAAAAGGCGTTCGAGGCCTTTGTGGACTGGCAGGTGGCGGAAGGGTCTGGCGGGCTGGTGCCCTGTGGTACGACGGGCGAGTCGGCGACGCTGTCGATCGCGGAGCATGACCATGTGGTCGGCCTGACCGTGAAGGCGGCGCGGGGTCGGGTTCCGGTGATTGCGGGGTGCGGATCGAACGACACGGCGGTCGCGCTGCACCACATGGAATCGGCGGCGCGAGCGGGCGCTGACGTGGCGCTGGTTGTCTGCCCCTATTACAACAAGCCGGGGCAGCGCGGGCTGCTGGCGCACTTCCGCCATCTGGCGGATCATGGGCCGCTGCCGATCATCTTGTACAATATCCCCGGACGGTCCGGGATCGACATGTCGACCGAGACGATGGCGGAACTGGCCGACCATCCCAAGATCATCGGGGTGAAGGAGTCGACCGGCGACATCGAGCGCATCAGCCAGATCCGGCAGGAGTGTGGGGCCGATTTCCTGATCCTGTCGGGCAATGATTACATGACGCTGGGCATCATCGCGCATGGCGGTCATGGGGCGATTTCGGTGACGGCCAATGTGGCGCCGGCGCTGAATGCAGCTCAGGTGAAGGCCTGCCTTGAGGGCGATTTCGCAACCGGGCTTGCGCTGCAGGACCAGCTGTATCCGCTGCACCGGGCACTGTTCACGGATGCGTCGCCGGGGCCGACCAAGCATGCGCTGAGCGTGCTGGGGAAAATCGCGCCGGATACGAGGCTGCCAGTTGTGGCGCCGTCTGATGCGTCAAGGGCCATGGTCGATGCGGCGATG
>JBKDAC010000485.1:0-1876 GCA_046316515.1 Sandaracinobacter sp.
CCGCTGGCCGCCGCCGAACGCGTCGCTCGCTAGGCGCCCGGCCGCCCGTCCCTATTCGCCGCATATTGCCCATAGGCTTCGGCCCATGAAAGCCCGAGTCACCGTCTCCTTGAAGCCCGGCGTTCTGGACCCTCAGGGACGCGCCATCCACCACGCGCTGGAAGGCCTGGGCTTCGGCCAGGTCGACGATGTGCGCGTCGGCAAGGTGATCGAGCTGGAGGTGGCGGACGGCACCACCGAGGCGCAGGTCGCCGACATGGCGCGCAAGCTGCTGGCCAACACGGTGATCGAGAATTTCAAGGTCGAGCTGGCATGAAGACGGCGGTCGTCGTCTTCCCCGGTTCCAACTGCGACCGCGACCTGGCGGTGGCGCTGGAGCTGGTGACGGGGCAGAAGCCCGCCATGCTGTGGCACGACGATGCGGAACTGCCTGAGGGGCTGGACCTGATCGCGCTGCCGGGCGGGTTCAGCCACGGCGACTATCTGCGCTCGGGCGCGATTGCGGCGCGCTCGCCGATCATGCGGGCGGTGATCCGGGCAGCCGACAAGGGCACGCCGGTGCTGGGGATCTGCAACGGCTTCCAGGTGCTGACGGAAAGCGGGCTGCTGCCCGGCGCCCTGATGCGCAATGCGGGGCTGGATTTCGTGTGCCGCGACGTTCGCCTCGAAGTGGTGACGACCGACACGCCGTTCACCCGGGCCTATACGCCGGGCGAGACGATCACGGTGCCGGTTGCGCACCATGACGGGAATTTCCAGGCCGATGCCGAGACGCTGGACCGGCTTGAGCAGCAGGGGCAGGTGGCCTTCCGCTATGCGGAGGATGTGAACGGCTCCGCGCGGAACATCGCCGGCATCCTGAACGACAAGCGCAACGTGCTGGGCATGATGCCCCACCCCGAGCGGGTGGTGGAAGCCGCCCACGGAAAGACGGACGGGCGGCGGCTCTTCGAGGGGCTGCTCAGCGTCCTCGCCTGAGGAGCGGGGTCCAGCGCCCGATTGCGCTGAGCACCACCGGCCAGAACAGCGTGTTCCAGATATCCTTGACGTGGCCCGCCCACTGCATCGGGACGTTGGTGCGGATGTTGTCGACGAGGTCCCAGATCTCGCCGGCCAGCGCGACGGCGAGCACGACGAGCAGCGGCGGCAGGCTGCCGATGCGCCACCGCGTGAGCGCGAGCAGGAACACGGACAGCCCGACATAGACGTGGAGCGCATCCTTGGAGAGGCCGGTGCCGCCCATCAGGACCAGCTTGATTTCCTGAAGCCAGCTCACACCTTCGTCTTGAACGGCGTGAAATCCGTCTCCACGTCGTACACGTCCAGCCCCTCGGCAGCCTTGATTGCGCCGACGACCTTGTAGGTGACGGGGGTCAGCGCGGCTTCCCAGCCCACTTTCAGCATATAGTTGGTGAGCATGACCGTGAGGATCAGGCTGGTTTCCCAGATCCCCCAAAAGGCGAGCGGGTAGAAGATGAGGGTGTCGACCCCCTGCCCCACTGCGGTGGAGCCGATGGTGCGGGTCCAGAGCATCTTGCCGCCGGTCCACACCTTCATCTTCGCCAGCACGAAACTATTGGCGAACTCGCCGGCCCAGAAGGCGAGGATGGAGGCGGCGAAGATGCGCGGGGCCTGGCCCATCACGGCGGCGAGCGCCTCCTGGCCCTGCCAGTCGGCCGCCGGCGGCATGGCGACGACCACAGCCGCCATGCCGGCCGCGAAGACGCTGGCCGCAAAGCCCACCCAGACGACCCGGCGGGCGCGGGCGTAGCCATAAACCTCTGTGAGAACATCGCCCAGCACATAACTGAGCGGAAAAAATAAAATTCCCGCGCCGAAGGTCACGGCACCCACCACCGGCAGGCTGAGCGTGGCA
>JBKDAC010000486.1:0-8959 GCA_046316515.1 Sandaracinobacter sp.
TGCTGAACGTGAACGAGGATGTGCGCTATCGGATTTCCCGCAACCGCGAGGAGATCGTGCAGCTGGAGGGCGGGGTGAACTGGCCGACGCCGATCGGGGACGTGAAGGCGAGCGCCCGGGTGCAGCGCAACGGGCCGAACACGCCGGGGCGGGAGCCGACCTGGGTGCAGGGCGAGATCGGCTGGGTGACGCGCTTCTGAGCTTGCCCGGATTGCGGGGCGCGGGATTGCGCCGGGCATTGCGTGATGGGGCCGGACGCGTCTATGCCGCCGGCATGGCCGATGTTTCCGTTTCGTTCCCGTCTTTCCGGCTTGGGTCGACCGAGCTGACGGCGCTGCCGTGCGGGGCCCTGTTCTGGCCGGGCGAGGGCATGGTGCTGGTGGCCGACCTGCATCTGGAGAAGGGCTCCGCCTTTGCGCGGCGGGGATGGCTGCTGCCGCCGCATGACAGCCTGGAGACGTTGGGCAGGCTGATGTCGGCGGTGGAGCGTACGGGCGCGCGGGCGGTGGCGGCGCTGGGCGACAGTTTCCATGATGCGGCCGGTGCGCTGGCGATGCCGGTGGCGGCGCGTGCCCTGCTGGACCGGCTGCTGAGCGCGGTGGAGATGATCTGGGTGACGGGCAACCATGACGGCGAGACAGCGGGCACGCTGGGCGGACGTGTCGTGGACGAGCTGCAGATCGGGGGCGTAACGCTGCGGCACGAGGCGGTGCCCGGCTGTGCCGGGGCCGAGATCAGCGGCCATTTCCACCCCAAGGTGCGGCTGCCGTTGCGGACCGGGCGGCAGGTGTCGCGCCCCTGCCTGGCGCTGGCTGGCGAGCGGCTGGTTCTGCCGGCCTATGGGGCCTATGCGGGGGGTCTGTCGGTCGACGACCGGGCGTTTGTTGCAGCGCTGGGGCAGAGCCCCGAGGCGTTGGTGCCTGTGGCTGGAGGGCTGATCCGGCTGACTGCTTCTGAAAGGATGGCATTGTAGTGAGCTGGTTTCCGCAAGCCCAGGCCCGCATCTTCTGCGCGGCCGTGAACTATGCCGCTCACCGCGACGAGATGGGACGTGGCGAGAGCGGGCCCCATCCGATGCTGTTCCTTCGCACGACCCAATCGCTGGTGCGGGCCGGTGAAGCGATCGTGAAGCCGGCGAACAGTGACAGGCTGGATTATGAGGGCGAGCTGGCGCTGGTGATCGGCAAGGCCGGGCGGCGGATCACGCGGGAGGCGGCGCTGGACCATGTGGCCGGCTGGACGCCGTTCCTGGACGGGTCGGTGCGCGACTGGCAGCGGCACACGGCGCAGTTCACGCCGGGCAAGAATTTCGACGCCTCGGGATCGATCGGGCCCGAGCTGGTGCCGGCCGACGCCTTTGGCGACTACAAGGCGCATGAGCTGACGACGCGCGTGAACGGCGAGGTGGTGCAGCACACGCCGGTTGCCCTGATGCTGTTCGATGCCGAGACGCTGATCAGCTATATCTCGGGCTTCACCGCGCTGCGGCCGGGGGACATCATCGCGACCGGCACCTGCGGTGGGGTGGGGGAAAAGCGGGTTCCGCCGCGCTGGCTGGTGCCGGGCGACGTGGTGGAGGTGGAAGTGTCGGGCATCCCCGTGCTGCGCAACCCGGTGATCGCCGAAGAGGGGTGATTCAGCTGGGATTCATGGGGCTGTGCAAGGGTTGCGCAATGCTGACCCACCCGCTGATGCGCCCCTTTTCGTCCGTTCTTGTGGCTGCCCTGCTTGTGGCGGCGCCGACAGTTGCCCTTGCGCAGGATACCGAGCCAACGGCTGCGCCAAGTGCGACCGCTGTGGCGGCACCCGTGCAGGCGGTGCCGACGACCGGTCAGCCGCCGGTGAGCGACGGCAGCCTGAAGGGCGATGCCCAGGCGGCGGCCTATGAGATCGGTGAAATTACGGCGGCGGCCGACGGGGCCTTCGGCGGGGCGACCGAGGGTGTTGCCATGGTGATCGAGAAGATCTTCGCCGACCTGGGCAAGCCCAACGCCTATATCGTGGGCCGCGAAGGCGGCGGTGCACTGGTGGTGGGCCTGCGTTATGGCCGGGGCAAGCTGTTTTCCAAGGTGGAGGGCGAGCGGGAGATTTTCTGGACCGGCCCTTCGGTCGGGCCCGACATCGGGGGCGACGCCTCGCGCAGCTTCGTGCTGGTCTATAACCTGCACGACACCGACGACATCTTTCAGCGGTTCCCCGCAGTCGAGGGCAAGGCCTATCTGATCGGGGGCGTTTCGGCCAATTACCACCAGCGCGACGACATCGTGCTGGTGCCGGTGCGGCTGGGGGCCGGCTGGCGGCTTGGCGCGAACGTCGGCTATATCAAGTACAGCCGCGAAGGACGGGTGATCCCCTTCTGATCTGCGCCATGCTGGTGGGTGCCGTGCTGGTGGGACATGTCGGCTGATGCCGGTGCGGTGGCTTGAACGGCGCCCGCCCGCCGCCTAAAGCCGCGTTGACCCATGCCCCGCCGCCTCCACCCGACCAGCGCATCCGGCGCCTCCCTGCTGGTGCTGGCGCTTGCCGCGCTGGGGGCCGGGCCTGCGCTGGCGCAGGAGCCCGGGCCGCCGGCCGCAGCACCTGCGTTGCCGACGCCGATGGTGGAGTTCGAGGCCGACCAGCTGGAGTATGACGAGAACAAGGATGTGATCACCGCGACCGGCAATGTGCTGGTACGGCGCGAGGGCCGGCGGCTGACGGCGGACCGGGTTGTCTATGACCGGCGATCGGGCCGGGTTTCGGCGAGCGGGAACGTGCTGCTGGACAGCGACGATGGGTCTCGGGCGGTCGCCGACGATTTCGAGCTGACGGACACATTGCGGGACGGCGCGATCGACAATCTGCTGGTCGTGATGGCCGACGGGAGCCGGCTCGCCGCCAAGACGGGTGTGCGCGAGAATGGGCTCAGTACGCTGAACCGGGCGACCTATTCGCCGTGCAAGGTGGTGGACGATGCGGGCTGCCCCCAGACGCCCGTGTGGCAGCTGAAGGCCGTGCGCGTGGTGCACGACCCGGTCCGTGGCCGGGTCATCTATACGGGGGCGCGGCTGGAGATGTTCGGCGTGCCGGTGCTGGCGCTGCCCAAGCTGTCGCATCCGGATGGGTTCGATCGCAACCAGTCGGGGCTGCTTTCGCCCGATATCCGGTTCACGCGCGAATTGGGCGGCGAATTGCGGATTCCCTATTATTGGGCCATCGCGCCCGACCGCGACCTGACCGTCACGGGCAATATCTATACCAATGTCGCGCCGTTGGTTGGCCTGCAGTATCGCCAGCTGCTGAAGGGCGGGCCGATCCAGGTGGGGCTGATGGCGACCTACGCCCAGGGGCAGGCGGTCGACCCGGTGACATCCGATATCGTGGCCACCGATGCCCGGTTCCGCGGGGCGTTCGAGGCGCGGGGCCTGATCGAGCATGGGGCCGGCTGGCGGTCGAGCTTTTCGTCGCGCCTGACCAACGACGACAACTTCCTGGGCCGCTATCAGGTGAGCCTGGATAACCGCTTGCGCACCACCTATGCGCTGGAGCGGTTCGAGCCTGACCGCTATTTCTCGGTGCGCGGCTGGGCGTTCCAGTATCTGTCGGTGGGGACCGACGACAACCGGGTGCCGATTGCCCTTCCGCTGGTGGACATGGTGTGGCGCCTTCCCACGCAGCCGATGGGCGGGCGGGTGACCGTCCAGATGAACAGCCTGGGCCTGTATCGTCGCGAGGGGCAATCGATGGCGCGCGCGCTGGCCTCTGCCCAGTGGGAGCGCAGCCTGCTGACGCCGATGGGGCAGCGGGTGACGCTGACGGGCCTGATCCGGGGCGACATCTACAACACCAGCGACAGCGCGGATGCGGACAGCGAGCTCTATGCCGGGAAGGACGGTTGGACGGCGCGCCTGATCCCGCTGGCCGCGGTGGACGTGGAGTGGCCGTTTGCAGGCAGCTTCCTGGGCGGGGTGCAGACCATTTCGCCGCAGGTGCAGTTCGTGGCTAGCCATGCGACCGCCAATGCGACGATTCCGAACGAGGACAGCAGGGCGGTGGACCTGGAGGAATCGAACCTGTTCGCGCTGAACCGCTTTCCGGGCTTCGACCGGTGGGAAGGCGGCGCGCGGATTACCTATGGCGCGGACTGGCGCTGGGCGCGGCCGGGGCTGGTGGTGGCCGCACGGCTGGGGCAGAGCTATCGGCTGGACGGCGAGAGCAGCCTGTTTCCCGAAGGCACAGGGCTGTCCGGGCGGCTTTCGGACTTCGTGGGGCGCGTGTCGTTCCGGTTCGGCCGCTATATCGAGCTGACCCAGCGGCTGCGGCTGGACAAGGACGATCTGGCGGTCCGGCGCAACGAGCTGGACGTGGCGGTCGGCAGCCGGCGGACGTTCCTGTCGCTGGGCTATCTGAGGTTCAACCGCAACATCACGCTGGAGGACCTGACCGACCATGAGGAGGTGCGGGCAGGGGCACGGCTGGCCTTCGGCAAATATTGGGCGGTGTTCGGATCGGCGGTCGTGGACCTGACTTCGACGCAGGAGGATCCGCTGACGACGAATGATGGCTGGCAGCCGATCCGAGGCCGGATCGGGATCAGCTATACCGACGAGTGCTTCGATATCGGGCTGACCATCCGTCGCAACTATGTCGATCAGCCCAACCAGCGGCGGGGCAATGTGATCCAGTTCACGCTGGCGCTGCGGAACCTTGGCTGAGCGCGGGTGCGCTTTCAGCCGGGGTTCAGAGACGTTGGGACATTGATTGCTGGCATGGCCCGGATGGCTGGTCTATGCGGCGTCCTTCGAGATGGTTGATCAGGAACATTTCGCCCAGATGATGACGGATTTGCGACCGGCGCGCGCGCGCGCCTTGCGGTTGATAGGCCTGCCTGTTGCCGTTCTTGCGGCAGTAGCGGGGCTGCACGCGGCGGGTGCGCAGCAGGCGCCGGACGCGCAGCAGGGGGCCGGTGCTCAGACCGCCTCGCAGCGGCAGGCGGCTGCGCTGCAGCTGCCGGACCTGACCGTCTATGGCACGGTCGATCCCAATGTCCGCAAGGCGACCGCGATCGTGAACGGCGACATCATCACCGACACCGACGTGGACCACCGCCTTGCGCTGGTGCTGATTGCAAACGGCGGGAAGATTTCGGCGCAGGAACGCGATGTGCTTCGGCTGCAGGTGCTGCGGAACCTGATCGACGAGAAGCTGCAGATCCAGGAAGCGGACCAGCACGAAGTGTCGGTGCCGGAGGGCGAGGTTGAGCAGGCCTATGGCCGGGTGGCAAAGAATTTCCGCCAGTCGCGCGAGGCGTTCGAGCAGTTCCTGCGCGACAATGGATCCTCGCCGGCGTCGATTAAGCAGCAGATCCGGGGCGAGCTGGCGTGGAGCCGGCTGCTCAGGCGGCGGGTGGAGCCCTTCATCAACGTGGGTGACGACGAAGTGCAGGCGGTGATCCGCAAGCTGGAGGAATCCAAGGGCAAGGACGAGTTCCGGGTCGGCGAAATCTTCCTGTCGGCGACGCCCGAGACGCTGAACCAGGTGATGACGGACGCGCGGCGGATCGTGGAACAGGTGCGCGCAGGTGCGAGCTTCGTTGCCTATGCCCGGCAGTTTTCCGAAGCCTCGACCGCGGCCCTTGGGGGAGACCTGGGCTGGGTGCGGGCCGAGCAATTGTCGCCGGCCCTGCAGGGCATTGTGTCGGCGCTGCCGCAGGGATCGGTTTCCGATCCCGTGCCGGTGCCCGGCGGGGTGAACATCATCGCCGTGGTCGACAAGCGGCAGGTGCTGTCGGCCGATCCTTCGAACGCGGTGCTGAGCCTGAAGCAGCTGACCCTGGGGCTGCCGAACGGAATTTCGCAGCCCGAGGCCCGCAAACTGGCCGCCGAGATGCAGGCCAAGACGCGCAACATGGGCGGCTGTGGCCGGGCCGATGCGGTTGCGAAGGAGCTGGGCGCCGAGATTGTTTCCAACGACCAGCTGCGTCTGGGCGACCTGCCACAGCAGCTGCAGCAGATTCTGGGGCAGATGCCGATCGGCGCTGCTACCCAGCCCTTCGGATCGGCGCAGGACGGGCTGAGGGTGCTGGTGTTGTGCGGGCGCGACGATCCGCCGGCGACGGCCGGGCTGCCGAGCTTCGAGCAGGTCTATGGACAGATGAACGATGCGCGGGTGAACAGTGCTGCGCGGCGCTATCTGCGGGATCTTCGCCGCGATGCGGTGATCGATTATCGCTGACATGGCGGGCGTGATGGCATCGTATGACGCGGTGCTTGGTGCGCCGCTGGCGGTTTCGCTCGGCGATCCGGCGGGCGTTGGCCCCGAGGTAATCGCCAAGGCCTGGGCTGTGCGCGCGGCGCACCTTCTGCCGCCCTTTTTTGCCATCGGGGACCGGCGGAGCCTGGAGGCGGTGTGGAACGGGCCGATCGTGCAGATTGCCCATCCGCAGGACGCGATGCAGGCGTTCGACGCGGCCCTGCCGCTGCTGCAGGTGGATGATCCGGGCGAGATCGAGCCTGGCGTGCCGAACCTTGCCGGTGCGCGCTGTGCGCTGGATTCGGTGGAAATGGCCGTGGGGCTGGCGCGATCCGGTGCGGCGGCCGGGCTGGTGACGGGGCCTGTGGCCAAGAGCCAGCTCTATGCGATCGGGTTTCGGCATCCGGGCCAGACGGAGTTCGTGGCCGAGCGCTGCGGCGTGGCGGCCGAGAATGTGGCGATGATGATGGTGGGGCCGGACCTCAGGACCGTGCCGGTGACGATCCACCGCCCGCTGGCGAAGGTGGCCGAAGGGCTGACGACGGAGCTGATCCTGAGCCGAGCGCGCACGGTTGCGCGGGGCCTGGCGCGGGATTTCGGCATTGCCGCGCCCAGGCTGGCGGTGGCCGGGCTGAACCCGCATGCGGGTGAGGGCGGCACGATGGGGCGCGAGGAGCTGGACGTTATCATGCCGGCGATCGCGCAGCTGTGCGACGAGGGGATCGATGTGAGCGGGCCCCATTCGCCCGACACCATGTTCCATGTCGCTGCGCGGGCCGGTTATGATGCGGCCATCTGCATGTACCATGACCAGGCGCTTATCCCCTTGAAGACGCTGTATTTCGATTCCGGCGTGAACATGACGCTGGGGCTGCCGGTGCTGCGCACCTCGCCCGACCACGGGACGGCGTTCGGCATTGCCGGGCAGGGGCAGGCGAACCCGCGGGCGATGATCGCCGCAATCGCGCTGGCGGGGCAGTGCGCGCGCACGCGCCAGCCGGCCTGAAGGGCGGAGCTTGGGCGCGGGGACGGTTGCCGAGCGGATTTCGGCGTTGCCACCGCTGCGGGACGAGATTGCCGCTGCCGGGCTGAGGGCCGACAAGGCGCTGGGGCAGAATTTCCTGCTGGATCTGAACCTGCTGGACCGGATCGTGCGGGGCATCGGCTTGGCGCCGGGTGATCGGGTGTTTGAGGTGGGGCCCGGGCCGGGCGGGCTGACGCGCGCGCTGCTGAAGGCCGGCGCCGAGGTGGTGGCGGTGGAGCGGGACGCGCGGGCGCTGCCCATTCTGGAGCGGCTGGCAGCGGCGTCCGATGGCGCGCTGCGCATGGTGCACGGCGATGCGCTGCAGCTGGATGCGGCGGCATTGGCGGGGCAGGGGGCGCATATCGCGGCGAACCTGCCCTATAACATCGGAACCGTGCTGCTGACGCGCTGGCTGACCCTGCCGGTGTGGCCGGGCTGGTGGACATCGGCCACGCTGATGTTCCAGAAGGAGGTCGCCGAGCGGATCGTGGCGGTGCCCGGCAGCGGGGCCTATGGCCGGCTGGCCGTGCTGGCGCAGGTGCGCGCCGATGTGCGGATCGACATGGTGCTGCCGGCCCGCGCCTTCACTCCGGCGCCCAAGGTGGACAGTGCGGTGGTGCAGCTAATGCCGAAAACTCCCGAGGTGGAGGTGCCGATCGCAGTGCTGGAGCGGGTGACGGCGGCCGCCTTCGGGCAGCGGCGCAAGATGCTGCGCCAGAGTTTGAAGGGATTGCCCGGCGCGCTGGAGTGTCTGGCAGCTCTGGGGATCGATTCGACGCGGCGCGCCGAGACCTTGTCGGTCAGCGAGTTTGTTTCTGTCGCACGGGCCCTACCTTCAGGCCGTGGAGGTAATTGAGCTCGATGCGCATGGGCGTCACCCCGTCCAGCCGGACCTGCGTGACCTCTACCTTGGGCTTGGCAAGGCCGAGACGCGGGTTGCGCGAGAAGCCGACCCCGTCGCGAAAGGCGCCGAACTTGCCGTTGGCGTCGCGGTCGTGAAGGGCGGTGACCACATAATCACCGGCAGCCGGCACGGGGGCACAGATCGTCATTTCGCCATTGGCCGTAACCGGCGTGTCGAGCCGCTGCACATAAAGGCCCGAGGCCAGCAGCTCGTCCTCCCTTGCGCGGTAGATGGCGATCCTGACATTCCCTTCCCGGTCCTTGAAGCCGTGCACGGTGACGAGGGCTGCGGACTTGCCGCTGTCGGGCGCGCAGGCGTCGGGAATGCCGAAGATGGCAGCGGCCAGAAGGGCGAGAAGGGCGGACATTCGCCCCGGTTAGCGGAAAGGACCCCGGCGCGAAAGCGCCATTGGCGTTGGGCGCGAAAGCGCCATTTGGCGCTGGGCGCGAAAGCGCCATTGGCGCTGGCTGCGACCTGCTGCTAAGGCGGGCGCGCCATGGCGTTGCTGACTGCTGTCGACCGATATCTGTTCCGGCTGATCATCGTGCCGCTTGTGGGCACGCTGGTGATTGCTGCCATGCTGCTGCTGCTGGAGAAGATGCTGAACCTGTTCGACTTCGTGGTGAACGAGGGCGGGCCGGTGAGCGTGGTGTGGCGGATGCTGGGGAACCTGATTCCCGAATATCTGGCGCTGGGGCTCCCGATCGGGGTGTGGCTGTCCGTGGTGAGGCTGTGCCCCGCCCACACGGTGTCCGCCGATGTGGCGGTCTAGTATACACAGCGTGGGGTGCCGAGGACGG
>JBKDAC010000487.1:0-1299 GCA_046316515.1 Sandaracinobacter sp.
GTGCACCCAGTGCGAGGCCGAGGGCTTTCGCCGCATCACCTATTTCCCGGACCGGCCCGACATACTGAGCCGGTACCAGGTGCGGCTGGAGGCGGATGCGGGGGAGTTTCCGATCCTGCTGGGCAATGGAAACCCCGGCGCGACCGGCGTGCTGCCCAACGGCCGCCATTTTGCGGAGTGGGACGACCCCCACCCCAAGCCGAGCTATCTGTTCGCGCTGGTGGCAGGCCGGCTGGAGGCGTTGCGCGACAGTTTCACCACGCGGTCCGGCCGGGCGGTGGCGCTGGCCATCTGGGTGGCGCCGGCGGACGTGCCGCGCTGCACCCATGCGATGGACAGCCTGAAGGCGAGCATGGCCTGGGACGAGCGCGTCTATGGGCGCGAATATGACCTGGACGAGTTCAACATCGTGGCCGTCCATGATTTCAACTTCGGGGCGATGGAGAACAAGGGCCTCAACATCTTCAACGCGAAATATGTGCTGGCCGACCCCGACACCGCGACCGATTGGGACTATGACGCGATCGCCGCGATTGTTGCGCACGAATATTTCCACAACTGGTCGGGCAACCGGGTCACCTGCCGGGACTGGTTCCAGCTGTCGCTGAAGGAAGGCTTTACCGTTTTCCGCGACCAGCAGTTTTCGGCCGACATGGGGTCACCGGCCGTGCGCCGGATCGAGGGGGTGCGGAGCCTCAGGCAGGGGCAGTTCCCCGAGGACGAGGGGCCGCTGGCGCATCCCGTGCGGCCGGACAGCTATGCCGAGATATCGAACTTCTATACTGCGACGGTGTACGACAAGGGCGCCGAGCTGATCCGGATGATGGCGCGGCAGCTGGGGCCCGAGCGGTTCCGGGCGGCGACCGACCGCTATTTCGAGGCCAATGACGGCACGGCGGCGACGGTGGAGGACTTCCTGTCGGCGCTGGCTGCCGAGGGGCTGGATTCGATGCTGTTCCGGCGCTGGTATGAACAGCCCGGCACGCCGCGGGTGGAGGTGAGCGCGCTGCACGATCCCGCGGCGGCCGCGCTGCACCTGCGGTTCCAGCAATCGAACCCCAAGGCCGGTGAGGGGGCCTTGCCTCTGCCCATTCCGATGCCCTTTGCGGTTTTTGCCGCAGATGGGCGAAAGCTGCACCAGTCCGACAGCCTGTTGCTGACTGAGCGGGAGGCGGCGCTGACGCTGGGCCGGGTGCCCGATGCGCCCATCCTGAGCTTGAACCGCGGCTTTGCGAGCCCGGTGCTGGTGCGGCCGTCGCCGTCGCGGACTGATCTTTTGGTGCTGGCGGCGCATGAGGA
>JBKDAC010000488.1:0-1464 GCA_046316515.1 Sandaracinobacter sp.
CCCTATTATGTGCAGACCGTCGCACCCTCCCCGGTGGAGGGGCAGGCGCTGGCGGCGCGCGCGCACCAATATGCGGGCTGGGCCGTCGCGCTGACCGCGCCCCTGATGGGGCTGGTGGTCGACCGGCTGGGGCACGCTGGAGATGCTGGCCTATGGCATCTTGATGGCGATTCTGGCGGTCGGCGGCGGGCTGCTTGCGGGCTGGATCGACCCCCGGATCGGCCCCAAGCGCGCCGTGCTGCTGGAAATCGCGGTCACCATGCTAATCCTGCTGGGGATGCTGGGGGCCCGGCCCGACCGCGTGCTGTGGATACCGGTCGACCCCGTTCCGCTGTTCGATGGGCCGATGTTCACCACCCTGCCGGAACTCGCGTTCATCGCAGCCGCGGGCATCGGCGCAATCTCGATCACCGCGGCCTATGCCTCGTCGCGCACGCTGCTGACCCACCTGGTGCGGCCGGAACGGACGGGCACCTTCTTCGGCCTCTATGCCCTGTCGGGCACGGCCACCATGTGGCTGGGGCCGATGCTGGTGGCCTGGGGCACGATCGCGACGCAGAGCCAGCAGGGCGGCTTTGCGACCGTGCTGATCCTGCTGGGGGTGGGCTTCCTGTTGCTGCTGGGCGTGAAGGTGCCGGAACGCGCCTAGCCTATTCCGACCGCTTCAGCAGCGCCGCCAGCGCGTCCTTCCAGAAGACTGCCCATGTGTGGGTGGAATGTCCGCGAGTCTCGGCCGTTTCCGGGATCAGGATGAACGTCGCGTTCGGCATCTTCGCAACCTCGGCCTCGGCGATCTTCAGGTTGGGCGGATTGATGAAATCGTCCGCGCTGTTGATCCACGTCACCGGCACGGCGATCCTGGAAAGCAGCGGTGCCGGATTGTAGGTGCGGCTGCTGTCGATGCGGTAGATCACATCATTGGCATCGTCCTGCATCCCCGCCTCGACCCTGCCTTCCAGCGCCTTTTCCGCGTCGGCCCGCGTCGGCGATTCGGCCTGCATCCGCACGGGTGCAGAACCGGCGATCAGCCCGAGCGCGGCAGCGGTACGCAGCCCACCCGAAGGCGGGCTGGTGTAATTGCCGCCGTTCCACAGCGGATCCGCCTTGATCGCGTCGATCGACATCTGCCGCCACATCCGGTTGCGGCCCGCTATCTCGACGGGCAGGCAGGCGGTCGGGAACAGTGCCTTTGCAAAGCCGGGGTGGGTGGTGCCCCACACAAAGCTGTGCATGCAGCCCATGGAGGTGCCCATGATGAGCCGCAGGTGGTTCACCCCGAGATGCTCGGTGAGCAGACGGTGCTGCGCGACCACCATGTCGTCGTAGTCGTAGCTCGGAAATTTCGCGCGGAGCCCGTCGCTCGGCTTGCTCGAGCCGCCATGACCGATGCCGTCGGGCAGCACGATGTAGTAGCGGCTGCTGTCGAGCAGCTGCCCCGGACCGAACAGCTCACCGGCGTAGCTC
>JBKDAC010000489.1:0-4229 GCA_046316515.1 Sandaracinobacter sp.
GTTCCGAGCACTGGCCATAATAGACGCCGGGGCGATCCACCTTGAACCAGGTCTCGTTGATGCGGCCGGGGACGGCGTCCATCTTCACCCAGAAGCTGGGAATGGCAAAGCTGTGCAGCACATCGGCGGCGGTCACGAGCAGCTTCACCGTCTTGCCGGCCGGCACGACGATCCGGTTGTCGACTGCGAGCTGATAGGGTTCGCCGTTCTTCTTCGCATCGGCTTCGCTCAGCATCACGCTGTCGAAGCTGATCCCGCCATAATCGGGATACTCATAGCCCCAGTACCACTGGTTGCCCGTGACCTTGATGGTGATGTCGGCCTTGGGCGGATCATACTGGTTGGCCAGCAGGCGGAAGCTCGGGAAGGCGATCGCCAGAAGGATCAGCGCCGGGATCAGCGTCCACACCACTTCGATGGTAAAGTTGTGGGTGGTGGTCGACGGGGTTTCCACCGCGGCCGATCGATAACGGATGACCACCCAGGCCATAAGCCCGAGCACGAAGACCGAGATGACGGCGATGATCGGGTTCAGGATCCTTTCCAGCAGGAACTTGGCTTCCTGGCCGATGGGCGTGAACTGCTGCTGGATGTTGAAGCCCTTGGGAACCGGCATGCCGACGCCCGGCGTGGGCGCCATGCGCTCGTAACCGGCAAGCGCGCTGTCCATCGGCACGGCGGCGGCAGGCGCCGCGGCTGCTGCGACATCCGCAGGCGCCGGCGGGGCAACAGGCGCGATCACCGCCGGGGCTGCAGCCACGGCGGGCGCCGGCGCTGCTTCCTGTGCCGGTGCGGTCCCGGCCATCATCAACGCCGCAACGACTGCGGCCGCTCTCAGGCCGCTGGCCCAACCCTTCGTCATTCCCACATCCTCATGCATCGGGATTCGTGTTTCTGCACCGCGGGCCATACCGGAGGGGGGCCAGCGGAACAAGCGCGCGCAAACCCGTGCGACACTGGGGCAGCCATGCGTTTTTCGTCGGGTCAGCCATACGCAGATCCAGAAACGGCGCATGGCGCCGGGCTTGTACCTCAGGCAGCGAGATCGTCGAACTTTGCCTCGCCGGCCTTGGTCATCTGCGCGACGACGGCCTTCTTCATGTCCTCACCCTGCAGCATCGCGGCATTCCACACGGCCACATATTCCAGACCCTGGTCGATGGTCATCTCGCGTCCGGCGTTCAGCACCTGCTTGATGCCTGCGATCGCCAGCGGGCTTTTCGAGGCGATCTCCCGCGCCAGGGCGAAGGCACCCTCGACGGCAGCCGCGTGATCGGGGAAGACGCGGTTGAGGAAGCCTTGCGCCACCGCTTCCTCGGCCTTCCAGCGGCGGCCGGTGAAGGCGAGCTCGCGGATCAGGCCCTGCGGCAAAAGGTGCGGGATGCGCTGCAGCGTGCCCACATCGGCCACGATTGCGATGTTCACCTCCTGGATGGTGAAAAAGCAGTCGGCCGTTCCCACCCGCATGTCGCAGGCGGTGATGAAATCCACCCCGCCGCCAATGCAGCCGCCCTGGATGGCTGCGATCACCGGCACGCGGCAGCGGTCGATCACGCTGAAGGTTTCCTGCAGATGCTTCACATGGCGACGGAAGGCTTCCCGCGCGCGGCCGGCGTCCTCCACCCGGTTCGACAGCGAACTGCCGGCCCAGTTAAGGTCGAGACCTGCCGTGAAATGCTTGCCCGTCGACGAGATCACGACAGCGCGGACGGTCTGATCGGCGTCGATCTCGCCAAAGGCCGCCGGGATCTCGTCCCAGAATTCCTTGTTCATCGTGTTGAGCGCCTCGGGGCGCGTCAGCTGCACATGGGCGACATGGTCGGCGACGGTCAGTTTCAGGGTGCTGTAGCTCATCTGCTTTCCTCTTGGCGCTGCATCCGGTATCGGCATGGGAATGACCCGCTTCACCGTCAACGGCAACCCCACAGAGTATCAGCTGGCGCCCGACACGCCCCTTCTGTGGGCGCTGCGCGAGGCATCGAACCTGACGGGCACCAAGTTCGGCTGCGGCGCGGGGCTGTGCGGCGCCTGCACCGTACATATCGACGGCGTGCCCCAGCGCAGTTGTCAGGTATCGATCGGCGCGATCGAGGGCACCTTTGTCACCACGATCGAGGGGCTGTCGGACGACCGCTCGCACCCGGTGCAGAAGGCCTGGCTGGAAGCGCAGGTGCCGCAGTGCGGCTTCTGCCAGTCGGGCATGATCATGGTCGCGAGCGCGCTTCTGAAGGCGAATCCGAATCCGTCGCGTGCCGATATCCGCGCTGCGATCAGCAACATCTGCCGCTGCGGCACCTATCCCCGTATCGAAACCGCGATCCTGCGCGCCGCCGAGCTGCTTCGCGCCGGCTGACGCGGCAGACAGGGACGGGCCGGACATCGCCCGTATCACCCGGCATGAAAGTCGTCCTTCCGATCGTCACCCGGCTGTCGGCCGCGCCGGCGGTTTCCGCACCTCTATGCGACGGCTTGCTGGCCGATCCTGTCCATGATCGGCAGATTCCGGTGCACGTGCATATGCCCGAGAGCGGGTCGGGTCGCGCATCCGTCCTCCTTTTTTCCATGGCCTGGGCGGTTCGGTCGCCGCCGGCACCCTATTCGCGCGAGAATGGGCGAAGGCCGGATTCCTGGTCGTCCATACCAGCACCCCGGTTCCGGCAAGGCGGTCTGGCAGGGGCAGGCAGGATTTCGAAGCTGAAATCGGCAGCCGACGGGCAGCAGCTGAGGGACGGGGTGGCCAACATGGGGCGGGTGGCCGACGCGGTCGCCGCCGGCACGCGGGTGGGTGCCCGTCCCTGTCGTCAGATAGCTGTCGTCAGATATCGGCGAACATGTGCCGCTCGGCCTTGGCACCCGGGTGCGTGACGGCGCCGAGCGAGGCAGGGCCAACCGTCCGGCTGTAGCGATAAAGTGCGCCGGACTGGTAGTCGTTCAGCCGTGGCGCCCATTTCGCGCGGCGGGCGGCAAGGGTGGCATCATCGACCAGCAGGTCGATCGTGCCCTGTGTGGCATCGATCCGGATCCGGTCGCCATTCTCGATCAGGGCGATCGGGCCGCCGTCTGCCGCCTCGGGGCCCACATGGCCGATGCAGAAGCCGCGCGTCGCGCCCGAGAATCGCCCGTCGGTGATCAGCGCCACCTTATCGCCCATGCCCTGTCCATAGAGGGCGGCCGTGGTGCTGAGCATCTCGCGCATGCCCGGGCCGCCCTTGGGGCCTTCATAGCGGATCACCAGCACCTCGCCCTCGCGATACTCGCGCCGTTCGACGGCTGCAAAACAGTCCTCCTCGCAGTCGAACACGCGGGCCGGCCCTTCAAAGACCAGTTTCGTCATGCCGGCCACCTTCACGATGGCACCGTCAGGCGCCAGGCTGCCGCGCAGGCCGACAACACCGCCGGTCGGGGTGATCGGGTTGGTGATGGGGCGAATCACGTCCTGGTCCGGGTTCCAGCGGATGTCGGCGATGTTCTCGGCAAGCGTCTTGCCGGTGACGGTTAGGCAGTCACCATTCAGGAAGCCGCCCTCCAGCATCGTCTTCATTGCCATGTAGATGCCGCCGGCCTCGTACATGTCCTTCGCGACATAGCGGCCGCCGGGCTTCAGGTCGGCAATATAGGGGGTGGTCCGGAAGATTTCCGCGACGTCGAACAGGGTGAATTCGATTCCGGCCTCGTGCGCCATCGCCGGCAGGTGCAGCGCGGCGTTGGTGGAGCCGCCGGTTGCCGCGACCACGCGGGCGGCATTCTCGAACGCTTCCCGGGTGCAGATGTCACGCGGGCGGATGCCCCGCTCAAGGGCGTGCATCACTGCGCGGCCTGCAGCGCGGGCGATATCCTCGCGGGTTTCATAGGGCGCGGGCGCCATGTTGGAGTTGGGGAGCGACAGGCCGATGGCCTCGGCCACGCAGGCCATGGTGTTGGCGGTAAACTGGCCGCCGCAGGCGCCATGGCCGGGGCAGGCAACCTTTTCGAGCGCGATCAGCTCCTGGATCGGGCATGTGCCGGCTGCGTACTGGCCAACGGCCTCGAACACATCCACCACGGTCACATCCTTGCCGTGAAAGCGACCCGGCAAGATGGAGCCGCCATAGACGAACACCGACGGCATTGCCATGGGCCACCAGGGCATGAAGTCCTCGCTCGTCAGCCGCGAGGTGATCGCCGATTCCATAGAATTGTCGGTGCGCGGCCACTGCTACGACGCGCTCGTCGGTTTTGCCGGGTGCGAC
>JBKDAC010000490.1:0-5615 GCA_046316515.1 Sandaracinobacter sp.
TGTTTGCGGTGATCCTGGCGGGCGCGACGGCGATGCTGCCCATTTATGCGCGCGACAGATTGCTGGTGGGGCCGGCCGAGCTGGGCTGGCTGCGGGCAGCGCCGGCCGTGGGGGCGGCGCTGGTGGCGCTGTGGCTGACGCAGCGCCCGCTGGGCGCACGGGTTGGCCAGAAGATGTTCGTGAACGTGGGGCTGTTCGCGCTGGCGACGGTGGCGTTCGGCCTTTCGACGATCCTGTGGGTGAGCCTGTGTGCGCTGGTGGTGATGGGGGCGGCCGACATGGTGAGCGTCTATGTGCGCTCGTCGCTGATCCAGCTGCACACGCCCGACAGCATGCGGGGGCGGGTTTCCAGCGTATCGCTGCTGTTCGTGAGCGCATCCAACGAGCTGGGCGAGTTTCGCGCCGGGGTGATGGCCGCGGCAATCGGGCCGGTCGCCGCGACGGTGGGGGGCGGGCTTCTTGCACTGGGCGTGACTTTGCTATGGGCACGGCTGTTCCCGGAACTGCGGGATGCGGACCGGCTGGAACTGCCAGAGACTTTACGGGGCTGAAGGAGCAACACCCATGCGCGCAGCGAACATCCTGGAAACGATCGGCAATACACCGCACATTCGCGTGAGCCGCCTGTTCCCGGACGCCGAGGTGTGGATCAAGAGCGAGCGGCAGAATCCGGGCGGGTCGATCAAGGATCGGATCGCGCTGGCGATGATCGAGAATGCGGAACAGTCGGGCGCGCTGAAGCCGGGCGGGACCATCGTGGAGCCGACCAGCGGCAATACGGGCATTGGGCTGGCGATGGTGGCGGCCGTGAAGGGCTACCGGATCATCCTGGTGATGCCCGAGAGCATGAGCCTGGAGCGGCGCCGGCTGATGCTGGCCTATGGCGCGACCTTTGACCTGACCCCCCGCGAGAAGGGCATGAAGGGGGCGATTGCCCGCGCACAGGAGATCGTGGCGGAAATGCCGGGTGCCTGGATGCCGCAGCAGTTTGAGAATCCGGCCAATATCGAGGTGCATGTGCGAACGACGTCGCGCGAGATCCTGGCGGATTTTCCGGGCAGGCTGGACGCGATCATCACGGGCGTGGGCACGGGCGGGCACATCACGGGTGTGGCGCAGGTGCTGAAGGCGGAGTGGCCTGGGCTGAAAGTGTTTGCGGTTGAGCCGACGCTGAGCCCGGTGATTTCGGGCGGGCAGCCGTCTCCGCACCCGATCCAGGGGATCGGCGCGGGGTTCATTCCGGGGAACCTGCACACCGAGCTGCTGGACGGGGTGGTTCAGGTGGACCCGGCGGATGCCAAGGAGATGGCGCGCAAGGCGGCGCGGACCGAGGGGATGCTGGTGGGCATCTCGTCTGGTGCGACGCTGGCGGCGATTGCGCAGAAGCTGCCGGAACTGGGGGCGGGGGCGAAGGTGCTGGGGTTCAATTACGATACCGGCGAGCGGTATCTCTCCGTGCCGGACTTTTTGCCGGAGGCGTAGGCGTGGGTTCGCGGGCCTATGGACTTGCCTGCGTCCTGAGGTCCCGGATCAACTCTGGGACGACACGCCACTTGGTGGCCGTTCAGGGATGCAGCGTCAGCAGGACCATCTCGGGGGGAACGCCGATGCGCATGGGAAGCCAGCTCGTGCCGACTCCCGAGGTGACGTAGAGCGGCCAGCCGTTGAGGCGGCAGAGGCCCCGGCGGCAGGCGGTGCCGCCGAGAAGCAGGTCTCCGGGGGAGCCCAACAGCGGGAAGAGGATCTGGCCGCCATGGGTGTGGCCGGCGAGCGCCAGCGCTGCGCGGCCGGACGGGGGCGGTGTATAGGTCATCCAGTCGCCTTCGTGGCGGAGCACGAGGATGGGCTTGGTGCCGGCCGGAATGCGGGCGAGCGTGCCCGCGAGGTCTGCGCCGTGCTGCACCGAGTTGATTCCGGCGATCAGCAGGGGGCCGATGTCGACGCTGTCGTCGACCAGCAGCCTGGGGGATTTCTGTCGGGCGAAGATGACCGGGGCCCATTTCATGGTGTCGTGGTTGCCCATCACGGCGAAGACGCCCAGCGGTGCCTTGAGGCGGGCGAAGGGGGCGACTGCGGGTTCCAGATGGGGCGTGCCGGAGAGCGGCACGAGCTTGCCGCCATTGTAGTGCCGGCGAGCAGGATGAGATCGGGTTTGAGCGCATTGGCCTGGTCGACGATCGCGTCGAGCCGGGCAGCGGGCATGTCGGGCCGGCCGAAATGGGTGTCGGAGAAGAGCAGGACGCGCAGCCGCGTGCCCGGCGGCAGGCCCTTCAGCTGGACGCTTTGCCGAATGACCTGCGGCGTCCGGGTGGCACCCCAATAGCCCCACCCGGCAAGAAGGAGCGCGGCCGCAAGGCCGAGGCCGAGCAGCCGCGCGAAGAGCCTCATTCCGCGGCGGCTGCCTGCGTGCTCCAGCCGATGACCGCCTTGGTTTCCAGGAACTCGCCGAAGGCGTGGTCGCCCCATTCGCGGCCGTTGCCCGACTGTTTGTAGCCGCCGAAGGGCGCCATGAAGTCGGGGCCGGCGCCGTTCAGGATGACCTGCCCTGCCCGCATGCGCAGTGCGACCTGGCGGGCTTCGTCCTCGGGGCCCTGGACATAGGCGGCGAGGCCATAGGGGGTGTCATTGCCCTGTTCGATCGCCTGTTCGAGGCTGTCGTAGGGCAGCATGGTGAGCACGGGGCCGAAGATTTCCTCTTTCGCGATCGTCATGTCGTTGGTGACATCGGCGAAGACGGTGGGCTTCACATAATAGCCCTTGTCGAGGCCCTCGGGCCGGCCGGGGCCGCCGGTGACAAGCGTCGCCCCCTCGTCGATGCCCTTTTGGATCAGGCCCTGGATCTTGTTGAACTGCACCTCGGAGACGACGGGGCCCAGCACGCTGTTGCCGTTGGGGTCGCCGACTGTCATGCCTTCGGCGGCGGCCTTGGCGATGGCTTTCGCCTGCTCCATCTTGGGGCGCGGCACGAACATGCGGCTGGGGGCGTTGCAGCTCTGCCCCGAGTTCATCATCATGGACTTCACGCCCCCGCCGACGGCGGCTGCGAGATCGGCGCTGTCGAGCACGATGTTGGGGGACTTGCCGCCCAGTTCCTGGTGGACGCGCTTGACGGACGGCGCGGCGTTGCGGGCGACCTCGATCCCGGCGCGGGTGGAGCCGGTGAAGCTGACCATGTCGACGAGCGGATGGCTGGAGATGGCGGCGCCGACGGTGGGGCCGTCGCCGTTGACCAGGTTGAAGACGCCCCTGGGGACGCCGGCTGCGTGCAGCACCTCGGCAAAGAGGATGGCGTTGAAGGGGGCGACTTCGCTGGGCTTCAGCACCATGGTGCAGCCGGTGGCGAGCGCAGGCGCGACCTTGCAGGCGATCTGGTTGATCGGCCAGTTCCAGGGCGTGATGAAGCCGCAGACGCCGATGGGCTCCTTCAGGATCATGGTGCCGCCGCGGTCTTCCTCGAACCGGTAGTCCTTGAGCACGGCGATTGCGGTCTGGAAGTGGGCGACGCCGAGTGCGGCCTGGGCCTGCATGGCAAGCCAGGCGGGGGCGCCCATTTCCTCGGTGATGACGGCGGCGATTTCGGGATAGCGCTTTTGATACTCGGCGGCGATGGCACCGAGCAGTTCGATACGTTCGGCCCGCGTGGTGCGGCTGAAGCTGGCGAAGGCCGCGTGGGCGGCGCGGGCGGCGCGATCGACATCGGCGGCGCTGCCCATGGCGATGCGGCCCATGGGCGCCTCGGTGGCCGGGTTGATCACGTCGAGCATGGTGCCCGGCTGGGCGGGATCGACCCATTGGCCATCGATGTAGAATTTCGGTGCTTCGCGCATTGTCACTCTCCCAAGGTTTTGCGCACCCTAGCGCGGTGCATGGGTGCGCGGAAAGCTGGACCCATGGGGAGGCAGCGGGGGTTGCGACGAACCGCGTGCATGGTGCGCTTGGCAAGGGCGAAGGCAGGCCCTAGGCGAGCCGGAAACTCGGATTCACGGGAGAGACTGAACCATGCGGACTGCCCCCCTCGCCTTTCTGCTTGCGGCCTCGATGCTGGCGGTGCCTGCCCTTGCCCAGGAGCGGCCTGCCGGGCTTGCCGGTTCCGGCGTGGTGCCATCGGAGCGGGCGAACAGTGCGGAGCGGCCGATTCGCTGGGCGCAGGCTGTGCCGGCGGGGGCTTCGCTGATCATTCCGGTGGCGGCGCCGCTGGACATCGCGAAGGCGGCGCCCGGGCTGCCGGCAGAGACGGCGGCAGCGATTGCAGCCGCGGCGAAGGCTGCGCGGTTCGAGGCAAAGCCGCTGTCGACCCTGAAGCTGCATGCGATTGGCGGGCACCCGACGATCGTGCTGGTGGGCGTGGAGGCGCTGACGGCGCCCAAGGAAACGGCGCTGTCGGATGCCGGCGGCAAGGGCATGCTGGCATTGCGCGACGAGCCGAACGACATCGCGATCCTGACGGGCGGGCTGCCGCAGGGGTCTGCCCCCTATGTCGCCTTTGGGGCCGCGCTGGCGCAATATCGTTACGACCGGCTGAAGAGCGAGGTGAAGGCGCCGCCGCAGAACCCGATCACCCTGGTGTCGCCCGATGCCGGGGCAGAAGGCGCCTATGCGCGGGACCTGGCGCACCTGGCTTCGGCCATCCGCTTTGCACGGGACCTGGTGACGACTCCGGCGGCTGAGCTGTATCCCGAGAGCTTTGTGGCGGCCGTGCAGCGCGAGCTGAAGGGCGTGCCCAATGTGAAGATCACCGTGCTGGATGAAGCACAGATGCGCGCGCTGGGCATGGGGAGCCTGCTGGGCGTGGGCCAGGGGTCTCGCCGGCCCTCACGGCTGCTGGCGATCGAGTATCGCGGCGGCGGTGATGCGGCGCCGATCGCGATGGTTGGCAAGGGAATCACGTTTGACAGCGGGGGCATCTCGATAAAGCCGGCGGCCGGCATGTGGGAGATGAAGGGCGACATGAGCGGGGCTGCCGCCGTGGTGGGCACCGCGATTGCCGCTGCGAAACGGGGCGCCAAGGCCAATGTGGTGGCGGTGGCGGCCCTGGCCGAGAACATGCCGGGCGGCAATGCGCAGCGGCCGGGCGACGTGGTGCGGACGATGAACGGGCAGACCATCGAGGTGATCAACACCGACGCCGAGGGGCGGCTGGTGCTGGCGGATGCGAACCAGTGGACGATCCGGCAGTTCAGGCCGGTGGGGCTGGTGAACATCGCGACCCTGACCGGCGCGATCGTGGCGGCGCTGGGCGAGGAGTATTCCGGGCTGTTCGCGCGCAGCGACGATCTGGCGGCGCGGCTGACGGCGGGTGGTGTGCGGACCGGCGAGGAGCTTTGGCGAATGCCGCTGCACCCGAGCTATGCCGAGGACATGGCGAGCGAGATCGCCGACATCATGAATTCGAAGGAAGGCGGGCGCGCGGGCGCGGGAACGGCCGCGCACTTCATCAGCTTTCTGACGCCGAAGCCGACGCCGTGGGCGCATATCGACATGGCGGCGGTGGACCGGGCGGAGAGCGACCTGCCGACGGTGCCCAAGGGGCCGCGCGGCTATGGCGTGCGGGTGCTGGACCAGCTGGTACGCAGCTACGCGCGGTAGGCGAGAGAAACGGCGACGGCCCGCCCCCG
>JBKDAC010000491.1:0-1290 GCA_046316515.1 Sandaracinobacter sp.
GCGCTGGGCATGATCGAGGCAGGCCGGGCCCGCATGGGCGAGGAGGTGCAGGTCTGGGACCTCGGCACCAGCCACCGCGCCCGCATCGTGGACCCGTGCGCGTTCGATCAGGCAGGAGAGCGGATGAATGGCTGAGCTTGCCGCCCTGCGCCCCGATCCCGCGCCGCTGCCCGGAGTTCATCGGCTCGACCTCGCCGTGCTCAGCCTTCACCGCCTGCGCCGGTTCGGCGCGGACCTGCCGGCGCTTGGGCCTCTCTCGGCCTCCCATGCTGTGGGCCAGGCTGCCCGCGCCGAGGGCCTGCTGCTTGCAGCCCCCGCGCCCGGCGAATGGCTTCTTCTTGGCCCCCATGCCGAGGTTGCGAAGCTGGCTCGCACCCAGGACCCGGCGGCGTTCCTCGTACTCGAGATTGGAGAGGCGTGTGCCGCGTTCCGGCTGGCTCCTGCCCTCGGCGCAGAAGCGCTGGCCGTCTATGGACCGATCGATCCCGCCACATGCGTCCCCGGCACCGGCACCCGTGCCCAGTTCGCTGAGATGACCGCGCTGCTGATCGCCGAACCCGATGGCGCGCTCATGATGCTGGTCGATGCTGTCGACGCCGACCACCTTCTTGCCCTTCTTGCCCTCCTGAACCCGAATAGCTGATGCTAGACCGTCCAGCCCACATCGCCCTGCGCCTCGTCTGCCCGGACCGACCCGGTATCCTGGCCGCGATCAGCCCGGCGCTGGCGGCTGGCGGATGGGATATCCGCGAGGCCGCCGTCTATGGCGACCCGGACACAAAGACCTTCTTCGTCCGCATGGAGCTGGCCGGCGTGCGCGGTTCGGTCGAGAAGCTGCCCGCCCTCCTCGATCCGTTCCGCACATCGCTCGGTCTCAGCTGGGACACGCGCGACACTGGCACGCCGATGAAGGTGCTGGTCGCGGTCTCCAAGACCGACCATTGCCTCAACGACATCATCCATAAGACCCGCATCGGCGTCCTGCCAATCGAGATCGTCGGCGTGGTTTCAAACCACGAGACCCTGCGCAGCGTCACCGAATGGCACGGCCACAGCTTCCACCACCTGCCGGTCACGCCGGAGACGCGGGACGCGCAGGAAGCCGCGTTCGAGGCGCTGATTGCGGCGTCGGGTGCCGAGCTGGTGGTGCTGGCGCGGTACATGCAGATCCTGTCGAACGGATTTTCGAAGCGGCTGGCGGGGCGGTGCATCAACATCCACCATAGCTTCCTGCCGAGCTTCAAAGGCGCCAAGCCCTACCACCAGGCCCACGCCCGCGGCGTCAAGCTG
>JBKDAC010000492.1:0-2121 GCA_046316515.1 Sandaracinobacter sp.
AACCTCAAATCTGTGCCATTGGTGCTGACGGGGGACAGCGTCCTAGTTCCCGCCGATCTCCAACCATGAAGCAGCCGGCGCCGGACCAGCACGTAGCAGTGACCTTTTCGGTGTTGGTGCAAAACCGATCCTTGAGAGCGGTCTCCTCCGCCACGGCAGCGGATAGCGCTTCTGGCGCCAGGAGCCGCCCGGTTACACCCTGAGCGATGTTTTCGAAGGCATCTGGCCGCACGCCGACGAACACCGCACTGAACTCAGGTGCCGCGATAAGCTTGCTGGACCTTGTTCATGATCGGTTGGAAAGACATAGCGGCCGACATATCTCCCTTGATCTTGAGCTTCCCCAGCATCATCGCTGCCGGGCCGCTCGTCTTCCCTTCCGACAGGGCGATAAATGTCGCGTAATCCATGCTGATTGTAGCTTGGCCCGCACGATCAGTGTTATCGACGGTTGGAGGATTCACGGTCCCATCATAGACGATCGGCAATGCTAGTCCGATTTCCATTCTGACCAGCTTGCCAGTGGCTGGCATCGTCAGCGCGACCTCGGCAACTTTCGCGGTGATGTTCTCAATGGTCAACTCGATTGTCATTGTGCCTTCCTTTCTAAAATATTTGGCGAATTGGTTGAGTGTTCTCGGGCTCAGTGGCTGCTCTGCACCGGCGTTAGTCCCAGCGAGCGCGCCAGCAGCCGGTCCTGAAGGCGCGTGGGCAGAAAGCTCGACAAAGCCGCCACAAGATTGGTGCTACGACCGATGGCATACCGCAGCTTCGGATTGGGGCTGGTCAGCGCCATAATGACGGTCTCGGCTACAATCGCCGGCTCGATCCCGGCTCGACCCCGTTTCAACATCATTGCTTCGAAGGCTACGCGGGCTTTGGCCCAAGGCCATTCTGTTGTCGGCGGCGAAGCCTGTGCCGAATGGGCCTCGGACTTGTCCCAAATCGGCGTACGGACGGCGCCGGGTGCCACCACGATGACGTCAATCCCCATGCAAAGCAGTTCGCGCCGTAGCGAGCCACTGAGCCCTTCAAGCCCATGCTTAGACGCTGAATAGGCTCCCAGAAACGGTGCTGCAAACCTCCCGGCAGCCGAACTGACGTTCACGATCCGCCCGGGAGAGGAGGACCCACCTCGCACCGGACTCAGCAAGCTGGCAAATGCCCGAACGACGTTCAGGGGGCCAACAAGGTTGACCTTCAGATGATTTTCAAACGTCTCGATCGGTTGTTCAAGCAGCGCCCCTGAAATGGCAATGCCGGCATTATTGACCAGCCCGACAAGCGCCAGGCCGGGATGATGGGTGGTTATGTATTTCGCAGCGGCGGCCAGGGTTGCAGGTTCAGTTACATCGGCAACGAGCGGCACGAAATTTTCGCCAAGGCGTTCGCGCAGTTGCGCGCCATCGGCCAGGCTTCGCACCGTACCGAAGACAAGCTGGCCACGGCCTACAAACCCCTCAGCGATAGCGAAGCCGATACCGCTCGAAACCCCTGTGACCAGTACTGCTGTCACTGTAGTGAACCCCTCCTGCAAAATCTGTCTTGATATAAATGTCAGTTGTGCTGTTATATACGTCAGCTAGTGGAGTGCAAGGGCGCTCTCGCAGAGGAGACAGGCGTATGAAACTTGCAACATTCGAAACCGCCGGCCGTCGTCGGCTTGGGCTTGTCGTTGGCCGGGAGATTTTGGACCTGAACACTGCCGACGCTGGGCTGCCATCCGACATGCTGCAACTTCTGGAGATGGAGGATGCAGGTCTGGCGGCGGTGACGATCGCCGCGCGCAGCGCCGCCCGGCTTCCCCTCGACACGGTTCGCCTGTTGGCGCCAGTCGTCCCCCGGAAACTCATGGCCCTGGGGATCAACTACCGCGAGCATATCGCAGAGATGAAGTCTCGGATCCCCGGCTTCGAACCACCGGCTGAACAGGTCTGGTTCAACAAGCAAGTCACGTCAGTGAACGGCCCGTTCGATCCGATGCACAAGCCCAAGGTTTCGGACATGTTCGACTACGAGGGTGAACTGGCAATCGTGATTGGCAAGCGCTGCCGCCATGTTCCCGTGGAAAAGGCCGCTGAGGTGATTGCAGGCTACATGATCTGCAACGATGCCAGTGTT
>JBKDAC010000493.1:0-6167 GCA_046316515.1 Sandaracinobacter sp.
GGTCCATAGTGATTGCCAATGTTTCGCCATCTCGCACGCCTCGTTCTTGCCATCCCCCTGCTGCTGGCCTTGCCCGTGGGCGGAACTGACGCGCCCGTTGCCGTGGCAGCGGAGGCGCCGCGCATCGGGCTTGTGCGGGGCGGCGGCGGCGCGAGGGGCTTTGCCCATGTCGGCGTCCTGCAGGTGCTGGAGGAGAACCGCATTCCGGTGCACGCCGTGGCCGGAACCAGCATGGGCGCCGTCGTCGGCAGTCTTTATGCCCAGGGCAAGACCTCGGCCGAGCTGACCCAGATCACCCAGGAGATCCCCTGGATCACCATCTTCAACGACAGTATCCCGCGCGAACGGCTGTCCTTCCGCCGAAAGCGCGACGAACGCGACGTGCTGATCGATTTTCGCATCAGCTTCGACGACAAGGGGCTGGTCCTTCCCAAGGGCGTACTGCGCGGACAGGACCTGTTCCTGACTCTGGCGGAGTATCTGGCACCGGCGCGCAGTGTCGACGACTTCGATCAGCTGGCGATCCCGTTCCGGGCGGTCGCAACCGATATCGAAACCGGCACCGAAGTCGTGATGGACAGCGGCGACATCGTGACGGCAGTCTTCGCCTCCATGGCCGTCCCCGGCGGCCTGCCGCCCGTGGAGCGGGACGGCAAACTGCTTATCGACGGCTTTGTCGCCAACAATGTGCCCGTCGATGTCACGCGCAATCTCGGGGTCGATCGGCTGATCGTGGTCGATGTGGGCAGACCGCTGCGCACCCGCGACCGGCTGACCAGCTTCGTTTCCGTGCTGGACCAGATGCAACTTCTGCTGGGCCGGGAAAGCGTGGACCGCCAGCTGCAATCCCTCAGCGACGCTGATGTGCTGATCCGGCCGGAACAGCCCGACATCGGTTCCACCGCCTTCGAACGATCCGCCGACGGGATCGCAGCCGGCCGGGCGGCAGCGCTCGCCATGCTGCCTGCCCTCAAGGGTTATGCCCTGTCCGAAGAGGCGTGGCAGGCCCACCTCGCCGCCCGTAAGGCGCGCAGCCCCCGCAACGCGCCGGTGCTCGATTTCGTGAAGATCGAAAACCGCTCTGACATCTCCACGCCGCAGATCGAGAAGCTGATCAGCGCACAGGCCGGAAAGCCGCTGGATGCGCGGCAGATGACGAAGGACCTGCAGGACGTCTATGCGCTCGGCGGCTTCCGGGCCGTGCGGTACGGCGTCGGCCCGGGCGGTACCCGTGGTGCAGAAGGGGTGACCATCCTGGCGGACGGCGATCCGACGTCGGCCAACTGGCTGCAGGTCGGCCTGGGAATCTCAACGGATTTCAACCGGAACAGTACGATCAGGATCGGCTTTGCCTATACCGACCGCAACTTCCTGGGAACCGGCGCGGAATGGCGGTCCGACATCAGGGTCGGCACGAATCTGTTGTTCGAAACCGGCCTCTACAAGGAATGGGGCCAGTGGTTCGGCGAAGTGGCCCCCTTCTGGTCGCGCACGGACACGGTTCTTTACATCGATGGGCAGGCGCTCGCCGAAGTGCGCGATGCGCGGCTCGGCGCCCGGCTGGAGGGCGGACGCCTGCTGGACAAATGGGGCGAACTGCGGATTGGCGCTGCCTGGGCCGCTGTCGACCTCGACACCACCATCGGTGCGCCCCTGCTTGGCAGCATATATGGCCTGCAGGACTTCACGCTGCGCGCCCAGTTCAGCGCCGACACCCTGGACGACATCTCCTTCCCGAAGAGGGGTGTTTTCTCTCGGATCGGCTTCACCCAGCACATCAAGGGCCTGGGTGGCGATCTCGATTACGGCGCCCTGGATGCGGAGGTCTGGAAGGCCGTCAGTTGGGGCCGCAACACCATCCTCTTCTCCGGGGAAATCGGGATCACCACCAACGGAGACGGGCGATCGCTCGGGGATTTCCGCCTTGGGGGTTTCCTGAACCTCTCTGGGCTGGAGCCGGACGAGCTGATCGGACGACACAAGCTGTTGGGCCGCGCCGTCTTCTATCACCGGCTTTCGAACAAGGCGCCGATTGCCGATGTGCCTTTGTACATCGGCGGCTCGCTGGAGGTGGGCAACACCTGGGTCGCTCTGGAGGATGTGGGATTCGACAACCTGCGACCTGCCGCGTCGATGTTCGTGGCGGCCGATACGCCGCTGGGGCCCTTCATCATCGCGGGTGGGATGTCACGCGGAAACGGCGCACTCTATCTGATCCTCGGTCGCATTTTCTGACTCTCGAACATCACAAATGGCCGGCGCGGACTTGCCGCGCCGTGCTGTATACAGCCATAACCATCCCTATGCGCCTGACCGTGGTCCTGATGACCCTGCTGATGCTGGTCTCGCCGCTGCGGGCGGCCGAGGTGCCGACGGTTGCGGCGGCCTCGGACCTGCGCTTTGCCATGGACGAGCTGGTCGCCGCCTATGGCCGGGAGACCGGACGCCAGGTGAAAGTCAGCTATGGCTCGTCGGGGATCTTCCGGCAGCAGATCGCCAACGGTGCGCCGTTCGAGCTCTTCCTGTCGGCCGATGAGGACTATGTTTGGCAGCTGCATCGGGCGCGCCTGACGCGGGACTGGGGCGTGCTGTATGCCCTGGGCCGGATCGTGCTGTTTGCGCCGAAGGGATCGCGGCTGCCGGTCGATGGGCAGATGGAGGGCCTGCGGCGCGCGCTGGCCGAGGGCCGCCTGCGCCGATTCGCCATCGCGAACCCGGACCATGCCCCCTATGGCGCGCGGGCGAGCGAGGCCCTGCGCCATGCCGGGCTGTGGACCGGGCTGGAGAAGCGGCTGGTGCTTGGCGAGAATGTGTCGCAGGCCCTGCAGTTCGCGAGCACCGGGGGGGCCGATGGCGGGATCATTGCCCTGTCGCTTGTGAAGGCGCCAGGATTTCAGAATCTTGGCAGCTGGGCCCTGATCCCCGCCGACTGGCACCAGCCGCTGCGCCAGCGCATGGTGCTGACGCGCAGGTCGGGCCCCGAGGCGCGGGACTTCTATCGCTGGCTGCAGGGGCCAGCGGCGCGTGGAATCCTGGTGCGGCACTGCTTCGTGCTGCCGGGCGAGGCGGGCTGATGGACTGGCAGGCGCTGATCCTGTCGCTGAAGCTGGGCGCGCTGACGGTTGCGCTGCTGCTGCCGCCGGCCGTGCTGCTGGGCCGCTGGCTGGCGACAACCCGCTGGCCGGGCAAACCGCTCGTCGAGGCGCTGGTGGTGCTGCCGCTGGTTCTGCCGCCCACGGTCGTCGGCTTTTATCTGCTGGCGGCGATGGGGCCGAACGCCGCGATCGGGCGCATCTGGACCGCGCTGTTCGGCGACGGCCTTGTCTTCAGCTTCCAGGGCCTTGTCGTCGCCTCGGTGATCGTCAACATCCCCTTTGCCGTGCAGCCGGCCCAGCGCGCATTCGAGGCGGTTGGCAGCGCGCTGCGTGCGGCGGCCGCCACTTGCGGGCTGGGGCCGTGGGCCGCCTTCCGGCAGGTGGAGCTGCCGCTTGCCGCACCCGGCATCCTGACTGGGGCGATCCTGGCCTTTGCCCATACGCTGGGCGAGTTCGGCGTGGTGCTGATGGTGGGCGGCGCCATCCCCGGCGAGACGCAGACGCTGGCCCTTTCCATCTATGACCGGGTGCAGGCGCTGGACACGGCCGGCGCCTCGGCCATGGCGGCGCTGCTGCTTCTGGTGTCGCTGACGGCTGTCGGCCTGACATTCCTGCTGACCCGGAGGCGCCCCGGTGTCGGCGCCTGAGGCCACGCAGCGCGGACGGGGGCTGCACGCGCAGCTGTCGCTGGACCGCCCCATGGCGCTGGAGGTGGGCCTGGCGGTGGCGCCGGGCGAGATCCTGGCGCTGGTCGGCCGGTCGGGTGCGGGGAAGTCCAGCCTGCTGAAGGCGCTGGCCGGGCTGATCCCGGCCCGTGGCACCATCCGGGTTGATGGCGAGACCTGGCTGGACGGAGACGAGCGCGTGCCGGCCCATCAGCGGCAGGTGGGCTTTCTGTTCCAGTCCTATGCGCTGTTTCCGCACCGAAGCGCCGCCCGGAACCTGATGATGGCGATGGACGTGCCCAGCGAGGGGAAGGCGCGCGAACTTCTGGCCGCAGTCCAACTGGAGGGGATGGCGGATCGCCGCCCGCACCAGCTGTCGGGTGGACAGCAGCAGCGGGTCGCGCTGGCCCGCGCGCTGGCCCGAAGCCCCCGCCTGCTGCTGCTGGACGAGCCCTTCTCGGCCGTGGACCGGCCCACCCGGCGGGCACTGGCCGCCACCATCGCAGTGCTTCGGGTGCGGCTGCAGATGCCCACGATACTTGTCAGCCATGATATCGAGGATGTGGCCGCGCTGGCCGACCGGATCGCGGTTCTGGAAGGGGGGCATATTGCGCAGCAGGGGCCGACCGCAGAGGTGATTGCAGCGCCTGCCACGCGAGCCGTTGCCGAACTTGTAGGGCGTGCTTGAGGCTTGCAGGGAAGGCCCACAAGCGCAGCGCCGCATCGTCGGCCATGATGCCCTGCCGCGACATGTCCAGGGGGAAATGCTGCGCAGCAAGAGCGGGCAGCTCGTCCGTCACATAGCGCCACATGCGGAAGTGGGGGCCCAGGGGGTTTCGGTCGCATCGACGTAGAAGCCGGCGTCCTGCCCGAGGTCGTAGGCCGGGTCGTCGGCGACACCCTCTCCACGGGGAGACGTGTCGGGGGCAAGGAAGGCGAGGCCAAGGGCCGCGCAGGCGGCGCGAAACTCGCCCTTTTCGGTGACGTTGGCGTGGGTGCAGGTAAGGCCCGACAGAAAGGTGACGAGCGGGAAGGGGCCGTCGCCTGCCGGCAGGAAGATCGAGAAGCCATGTCGGTGCCGGTCGACGCGCCGGCGTGTTTCCACACCTGCTGGCGTCCCCCGTGGCTGGCCCAGTCGTTCAGCTTCTCCATCAATAAACGATGACCGAGCGGATGCTTTCGCCCTTGTGCATCAGGTCGAAGGCTTGGTTGATCCGCTCCAGCGGCAGGCGGTGGGTGATCATCGGATCGATGGCGATGCGGCCGTCCATGTACCAGTCGACGATCTTCGGAACATCCGTGCGGCCCTTCGCGCCGCCGAAGGCCGTGCCCTTCCACACCCGGCCGGTCACCAGCTGGAAGGGGCGGGTGGCGATTTCCCTGCCGCTTTCGGCGACGCCGATGATAACGCTTTCGCCCCAGCCGCGGTGGCAGCATTCCAGCGCGGTGCGCATTACCTCGGTGTTGCCGGTGCAGTCGAAGGTGTAGTCCGCGCCGCCGTCGGTAAGGGCCAGCACTTCGGCCACCATCTGCTCGCGCGTCTTGGCGCGGGCGTCGATGAAGTGGGTCATGCCGAACTGGCGGCCCCAGCCCTCGCGGTCGGGGTTGAGATCGACGCCGACGATCATCGCGGCGCCAACCAGCCGGGCACCCTGCACCACGTTCAGGCCTATGCCGCCCAGACCGAAGACCACGACATTCGCGCCGGGTTCCACCTTGGCGGTGTTGGTGACCGCACCGACGCCGGTGGTGACGCCGCAGCCGATGTAGCAGCTGCTGTCGAACGGGGCATCGTTACGCACCCTGGCGACCGCGATTTCCGGCAGCACCGTGTGATTCGCGAAGGTGGAGCAGCCCATGTAGTGGAAGATGGGCTGGCCCTTGTAGCTGAAGCGGGTTGTGCCGTCGGGCATCAGGCCCTTGCCTTGCGTGCTGCGGATGGCAGTGCAGAGGTTGGTCTTGCCCGAGAGGCAGCTTTTGCACTGGCGACATTCGGGGGTGTAGAGCGGGATCTCATGGTCGCCGGGCTTCACGCTGGTGACATCCGCGCCCACCTCCAGCACGACGCCTGCGCCTTCATGGCCCAAGATCACGGGGAAGACGCCTTCGCTGTCGAGGCCGTCGAGCGTGTAGGCATCGGTGTGGCAGACGCCGCTCGCCTTGATCTCGACCAGCACCTCGCCGGCCTTCGGCCCTTCGAGATCGACCTCGATCACTTCCAGCGGCTTCTTTGCCTCGAATGCTACTGCCGCACGTGTCTTCATCGAACGCTTGCCTCCGCTTTGCTCCCGCCGCCATAGAGGAGGGGGCAGGCGGGCAACAAGAGACCGGTTGCGAAGGATGAGAGGACGAGGGGGTCAGGACCACCATCGAGGCCTCAGCGGCGAAGATGTTCGCGTCGGAGATG
>JBKDAC010000494.1:0-5545 GCA_046316515.1 Sandaracinobacter sp.
GCGCAACACCCGGCAGCTGGCCTTCGCCCGCCCGGTGCCGGCCAGCCAGTCCTGCCACTCGCCCTCGCCATCCTCGCGCAGAGGGGCATTCAGGCTGGTGTCCCCGCCCTTCGCCATGCGGCGGTTCATGCTCACCACCTCGTCCTCGGTCACGCCAAGGTCGGTCGCGATCTTCTTCACGTCGTCGGGGTGCATGTCCCCGTCCTCGATCGCGGCCAGCTTGCCCTTCATCCGCCTGAGGTTGAAGAACAGCTTCTTCTGGGCGGCCGTGGTGCCGATCTTCACAAGGGACCAGCTGCGCAGGATATACTCCTGCATGGAGGCCTTGATCCACCACATCGCATAGGTCGCCAGGCGGAAGCCGCGCTCCGGCTCGAACTTCTTCACGCCCTGCATAAGGCCGATATTGCCCTCGGCGATCAGCTCGGCCACCGGCAGGCCATAGCCGCGGTAGCCCATCGCGATCTTGGCGACGAGCCTGAGGTGCGAGGTGACGAGCTTCGTCGCCGCCGCCGGGTCCTGATGCTCCTGCCAGCGCTTGGCCAGCATATACTCCTCTTCCGGCGCCAGAAGCGGGAACTTCCGGATTTCCGACAGATATCGGTTGAGGCTGGCATCCGGCCCCAGCGCGGGAATCGTGGCAGGAAGATTGCTCGTCATCGGGGGTCTCTCCTCGCGGTCGGGTCCATCAGTCCCGAAGCGCGCTTAGCAGTTCCTGAATATCAGGCGGTGCGGCACTTTCGAACGTCAGAATTTCTTTGCTGATCGGATGCTCGAATTTCAGCTCGGCAGCGTGCAGCGCCTGGCGGTGGAAACCCAGGCGTCGGCACATCTCGGCCTGCCGCCCCTGGCCATAGACGGGATCGCCCAGCAGCGGATGGCCGATATGTGCCATGTGCAAGCGCACCTGGTGGGTGCGCCCAGTCTCCAGCCGGCACTCGACAAGCGCGGCCCCCTTCAACGGTTCCAGCACGCGGTAATGGGTGATGGCGTGCTTGCCCTTCGGCGGGTTCACCACGGCGATCTTCTGCCGGTTCGCCTCCGATCGGGCGAGGTTGGTCTCGATCCGGCCGGCGGGCGGCGTCGGCAGGCCCGCCACCACCGCCAGGTATCGGCGGCCGATGCTGTGCTTTGCGAACTGCGCGGCAAGGCCCGCATGCGCGCGGTCGGTCTTCGCAACCAGCAGCAGGCCCGACGTGTCCTTGTCGATCCGGTGCACGATGCCCGGCCTTGCGACACCGCCGATGCCCGACAGGCGCCCGGCGCAATGGTGCAGCAGCGCATTCACCAGCGTGCCGTCAAGGTTGCCCGCCGCGGGATGGACAACCAGGCCGGCGGGCTTTTCCACCACCAGCAGATGGTCATCCTCGAACCGGATATCGAGCGGGATGTCCTGACTGATGGCCTCGGACGGGCGGGCTGGCGGTATGATCACCGAAACTGCCTCGCCGCCCTTCACCTTGCGCGCAGGGTCCCGTTCCTGCCGGCCATCGACCTTCACTTCGCCGGACGAGACCAGCGCCTTCAGCCGTTCGCGCGAGAGTGTGGGGACGGCGGCCGCCAACGCCCGGTCCAGCCGCCAGCCCGCCGTCTCGGCGGCCAGCACCGCCGTGCGCGTCTCGCCGTCTTGCGCGGCCCCTTTCTGTCCCCCATTCATCAGGCCATGGACGTGGGAAGCCTCTCGCCCGGTTCAACCCCGGTCGCGCTGTCGGTTGCGGCAGCGGCCGTGATGCACGCCGAAGTGCGACTTCGCGGCAACAGCGAGGCGTGCGGCCTGCTGTTCGGCGGCGCCGAGGCCATTCACGAGGCAACGATCGCCCGCAACGTCGCCGCCGAGCCCCGGACCCGGTTCGAGATCGACCCCGCCCACCTGTTCGATGCCCACCGCCGCAGCCGGGCGGGGCCCTTGCGGCTGATCGGCTGTTGGCACAGCCACCCGAACGGCAATGGAGAGCCCAGCCGCCACGACCGTGCCGGCGTGTCCGACGAAAGCTGGCTGTGGCTGATCGTCGCCGACGGGCGGATTCGGGCCTGGCGGCCGACGCCACGTGGCTTTGCCGAGGTTGCCTTGCGGGCAACCGATTTGTTATCCTTCTGCCACAATGGCGCACGGTGAGATCCTCTGGTTCGACGCGGCGCGGGGCTTTGGCTTCATCCGCCCCGACATGGGCCCGAAGGATGTGTTTGTGCACGCCTCGGCCCTGATCCAGACTGACATGCAGGACCTTCCCCCCGGTACGAAGGTGGAGTTCGAGCTGCTGCAGACGGGCGACGGGCGGCTGACGGCCCAGCGCGTGATTCCGCTTGCCCCACTGAGACCGCGCCGCGCCGCCCGGCGCTGAGGCGCGAATTTCGGAGCAGCCTGCCATGGCCAAGCTGGGCACCGCGCGCTAAGGCCCGGACGTTATGGCGATCTGGGCTCTGCTGATGGGAAGTGCCGTGGGGATGGCACTCGGCGGCCCGCTCGGGGCACTCGCAGGGGCCGCAGTGGGCGCCGCGGTCGACCGGGCCATCGCCGTTCGCGCCCAAAATCCCGAACGCCGGCAGGTCGCCTTCACCATCGCGGCCATCGCGCTCGCCGCCAAGATGGCGCAGGCTGATGGCCATGCATCCGATCGGGAGGCCGAGGCCTTCGAGCGGCTGTTCGAGGTGCCGGCGCACGAACGCGACAACATGCGCCGCTTCTATGCCCTGGCCCGTCAGTCAGTCGACGGCTTCGAGGCTTATGCCCGGCAGGCAGCAAGCCTGCTGGGCGAGGCCTCGCCCGTGCTGGAGGACCTGCTGGAAGCGTTGATGATGATCGCGACCGTCGACGGCGTGCACCCGGCCGAGCTCGACTATCTGGCGCGCGTGGCCGAACTGATGGGCTTCACCGCCGTGCAGTGGGACGCGATCCGGGCGCGCCACATCCCGCTGGCGGCCGACAATCCCTGGCAGGTGCTGGGGCTTCCTCCCGGTGCGGCCGAGGACCAGATCCGCGCCGCCTATCGTCGGCTGGTGCGCGAGCACCACCCGGACCGGCACATCGCCAGCGGCACCCCGCCCGAATTCATCCGGGTCGCCGAGGCCCGGATGGCGACGATCAATGCCGCCTATGCCGCACTGACCAAGGGCGCGGCCGTGGGGGCCGCATGAAGCCGATCCACATCGCCTTCATCCTGCTGATCGACGTGCTGTGGGCCTTCAACATCGTCGCCATCAAGGAATCCGTGCTGGCGATGCCGCCGCTGCTGGCGGTCGCGCTGCGCTATGCGGTGGTGCTTCTGGTATGCGCGACGTCGCTGCGGATCTTCGAGGGGCGGATGCCGCTGGTGCTGGCAACGGGCTTCGTGACCGGGGCGCTGCAGTTCGGGCTGGGCGGCTACAGCTATCAGGTGGCGACCAACCTGTCGGCGCTTGCCATTGCCGGGCAGCTGGGCGTGCCGCTGTCGCTGATCCTGGCCATCGTGATCGATGGCGAGCGGATCGCCTGGAAGCGGACGGTCGGCATCCTGCTGGCCATTTCCGGCGTCACGCTGCTGGTGTTCGATCCGCGGATCGTGGACGAGCGGCTGGGCATCCTTCTGACCTTCGGGGCCTCGCTGTGCTGGGCATCGGGCAACCTGATGTTCAAGCGGCTGACCGGGGTGCCGGTGTTGACGCTCTATGGCTGGCAGGCGATCGTGTCGCTGCCGGTGCTGCTGCTGGCGAGCGCACTGTTCGAACCCGGCGGAATCTCCGGGCTGCCGGACGTGCCGCTGACCGCCTTCGGCTGGATCGTCTATTCCGCAGTTGCCGCCTCGCTGGTGGGGCATGCCGGAATGAGCTGGCTGGTGCAACGCTATCCCGTCACGCTGATCACGCCCTTCACCCTGCCGACACCCCTGCTGGCGGTGATGTTCGCGACCATCGCCTATGGCACGCCCGTCACGCCGATGATGGTGGCGGGCGGCGTGCTGACGCTGATCGGCGTTGCCATCATTACCTTGCGGACGGCGAAGAAATCGGTTGAACCTGACGCCCCATGAGCCTCGCTGACGAGATCGAGTGGCGCCCGTCGCCCAACTACAATGACCGTGTCGTGCCCGAGGGTGCGCAGCCGATCCGGCACATCATCCTGCACTATACCGGCATGCAGGACGGCGAGGCCGCGGTCGACTGGCTGTGCAACCCCGCCTCGGGCGTGTCCTCGCACTATCTGGTGCACGAGGATGGGCGCATCATCCAGATGGTCGAAGAGATGGACCGCGCCTGGCATGCGGGCAAATCGCTGTGGCGCGGCGCGGGCGACCTCAACAGCAGCTCGATCGGGATCGAGATCCAGAACCCGGGGCATGAATGGGGCTATCGCCGCTTCCCCGACGTGCAGATGCGCAGCGTGCTGCGGCTGGTGGCAACGCTGTGCGTGCGGCACCGGATCGACCGGGCCGACGTCATCGGCCATTCGGACATCGCGCCCACCCGCAAGGATGATCCGGGCGAACTGTTCGACTGGCCGCGGCTGGCGATGCACCGGATTGCACTGAGCCGGCCGGACAGACTGCTTGCCGATCCGGGCTGGGGCGACGGCGCCTTCGGGCTCGCGCTGGAGCGCTTCGGCTATGACATCGCCGACCTGGAGGCCGCCACCCGGGCGTTCCAGCGCCGCTTCCGCCAGAACAATGTGGACGGGATCGTCGATGGCGAGACGCGGGCGATCCTGTTCACCCTGCAGGTGCTTGAGGAGCAGAGACTTCAGGCCGAAGGCGGCTGAAGCCAGCGCGTAGCGCTGGTCTTCAGACTCGCCGCAGGCCCGGCCGGCCGACAGGTCCGACGACGCGGCTTGGCCGCGCAGCCTTCTATCTTGAAAACAGAAGCCGGGCTCACTGGTTTTGCCTGCGGCCGGCCGCCGCCAGCTTAACGCCCCAGCTTCGACACCATACCGAGTATATCGTCGATGCCCAGTTCCTTCGCGATCTGTGCAAGACCGCCTGCGCCACCGGGTGCCTGAACGATGTCTGTCATGGTATGCCCCTCTCGGTCGGTTGAGCCGACTGTTATTCCCCGCTGCCGTTCTGCGTGCATGCCGCATGGCCGCCGCAGCCGACCCGGGGTGGTGCAATTGTCGTTCGGGGGGCCTAGGACAGGCGCCATGAAAGGGCATCGAAATGGACAATGAGATCGACAGCGCGGCAAGCGGGAATCGCCGCCAGCCCAAGCCCGACATGGTGTCGATCGGCAACCGGCAACTGCGCCCCGCCACGCTGATGATGAGGCATGGTTTCGACCAGTCGCTGAGCGAAGGCGCGCTGAAGCCGCGCATCTTCCTGACTTCGACCTTCGTGTTCGAATCGGCGGCATCCGGCAAGCGCCACTTCGAGGGCGTGACCGGCAAGCCCCCGGGAGGCGCCGAGGGCCTGATCTATCTGGAAAGCCCCGCCAACCCGACCAAGCACTGGTCGACGTGGAGGCCCTGCGCGCCGCCTGCGATGACGCACCTGTCGGTGCCCGACGCGCGCAAGAGGGCGCTGGAGGCGATATGATCCGCGCGCTGTTGCTGGCAGCCCTGCTGGGGGCAGCGCAGCCC
>JBKDAC010000495.1:0-9198 GCA_046316515.1 Sandaracinobacter sp.
GGCATGACCGAGATGTCGCCGCTGGGCACTGTCGGCTCGCCAACGCCCGAGGTGGCCGCGCTGCCCTATGACAAGGAGCTGGATTATCGGGTGAAGCAGGGCCGGGGCATTTTCGGCGTCGAGATGAAGATCGTCGACGACGCCGGCACCGAACTGCCGCGCGACGGCGAGACCTTTGGCCGTCTGCTGGTGCGGGGCCCCTGGATCGTCGGCAGCTACTTCAAGGGCGACGGCGGGCAGGTGCTTGATGCCGACGGCTGGTTCGACACCGGCGACGTCGCCACGCTCGATGCCCAAGGCTACATGCACATCGTCGACCGCTCAAAGGATGTGATCAAGTCCGGCGGGGAGTGGATCTCGTCGATCGACCTCGAGAATTGCGCGGTGGGCTGCCCGGGCGTTGCCGAGGCGGCGGTGATTGGCGTGCCGCACCCCAAGTGGGACGAGCGGCCGCTGCTGATCATCGTGCGCAAGGCCGGCGCCGAGGTCAGCGCCGACGATGTGCGGGCCTATCTGTCGGACAAGATCGCCAAATGGTGGATGCCCGACGCGATCGAGTTCGTGGACGATATCCCGCACACGGCGACCGGCAAGATCCAAAAGACGATGCTGAGGGAGCGGTTTGCCGGCTACAAGCTGGCGGCCTGAGCCCCTTCCGCGCCTGGCGGATGGGCACCTGGCCGCCAGCCGCGTCTAGCGGATGGGCACCTGAACAGTCTGGCCTGACGGGCCGGGGAAGTCCCTGAACAGGGTCTGGGCGAGCACAGGGGTCAGCGGCGTGCCGCGCTGGCCGCTCGCCTCGGTGTCCAGGCTGGCGCGGCCTTCCCAGATGGCCTGGTTGCCGGGGTTCTGCAGCAGCGTGACCGACAGGGTGGTGGTGGTTGCCACATTGGGCGGCGGCGTGCGGCCCACGGGCACCTGAACGCTGGTGCCGATGCCGACGTTGCCGGTCGAGAAGCCGCCGCCAAGCCCGACCGACAGGCCGGACTGGCGGGGCGGGCCGACGCGTTCGGTGGTGCTGACGTCGACGATGGCGGTGAACTGGGCAATGCCGGGTGCCGAGACCGGCTCGAAGCCGTTGCGGCGGAGTTCGGCCCCGACCGCATTGGCCTGGGTCTGGAATTCCAGCGTGCCGGCCATCTGGGGATTTGCCGGACGGATATCGATGGTGCCCCGGGTGATCGGCTGGTTCTGGTGGAAGCGCAGCACATTGGCCGTCGGCGTGGAGGAGCAGGCGGCCAGTGCGAGCCCGGTCGCGAGCAGAAGTGTGGACGCTGTCTTGCGCATCAGAAGAACCCTTTGCCAGGGGCCCGTTGGGCGGGCACCGTGTCTTGTATCTGCGGGGGTTTACGCCCGCCGCCGGCTCAGCGCCAGTGCGGCGCTGAGGGCGGCCCGATCGAGCAGCAGGCGCGACAGTCTGGCCGCCCAGGCGCGGTGGGCGGGGGCTGCCGCGGGGCGGCAGGCAGGCCCCGGGCGAAATCTGCCACATGGTCCGCGCCGTCATCCCACAGGCTGCCCTGGATGTCAGGCGCATGCGGCTCCGGAAGGGAAGGGGCTGCGCCTGGGGACGGCGCAGCCCGGGATGATCAGAGTCTGACCTGCTGGGTGACGCCCGGCGCGCCGGGGAAGTCCTTGAACAGGGCGCCGGAGAGGGCAGGGACGGCCCAGGTGAGCGTGGTCTGTTCCGAGCCGGCGCTTCCGGTCTTGGAGGCGCGGCCTTCCCAGATCTGGGCGCCATCGGCCTGGCGTTTGATCTGCACGCCGATGGTGGTGGTGCGTTCCGTGCTGGTGCGCGGGCCGCGGCCGACCGGGGTGGCGATGATGGTGGGGCCGACCGGCACGCCCATCGTCATGCCCGGGCGGGTGACGGTGGTGCCGTCGGTCTGGGTGATGTCGAGCGTGGCGACATACTGGGCCTGGGCCGCGTCGGGCACGGTCTGGAAGCCCAGGCGCCGCATTTCGATGGCCACGGATTCGGCGTGGGTGCGGAATTCCAGGTTGTTGGCAAGCACGGGATCAGCCGGCTGGATGAACAGCGTGCCGCGGTTGATCGGCTGGTTGGTGTGGAAGCGGGCGACGTCGGCATAGACGTTGTTTCGGCCGCAGGCCGACAGTGCGATCATCAGTGCGATCGACGCGGCAGCGACAATCCGGTTCCGCATGCGAAAGTCCTTCTGCTTGTGAATGATCCCACAAGTCTAGGCGGTCAGAGGAGGCAGCGCCAGCCCGAATCGCAAACCGATGGGCCTCAGGTCTTGGGAGTTTTGGTGGCGTCGGCCACGATCACCTGCTTGTTGGCGGGTTTCCTGTTGGCTGCGAAAGGTCATGAAGGTCACGCCTGTTCCTGTGTGTGGCGTTGCGCGCTGGTGCGTGGGCGTGGGAGCCTGGGTGCGCGTGTTCGGGCCGGTGCCGGCAGCGACTGTGCGCAGGTTTCGACCGGCTGCGGGTCTGCTGCGCGGGCTGTGTTGGCGGCGTCGGTGATCATTTCCCTGAACTCTGCTCCGAGACGATCGGTATCGTCGCGGCAGATGTCTGCGATGGCGGCGCCGAGATTTTCGGTGGAGGGTGGGGAGATGGTGCGCGGGGCGAGGCGATCGATGGCCCAGATGAGGAGGCGATCGGACGGGATGATGCGTTCGCCCACGACCTCGCCATCGCGGACCCAGAGCTGGCGGGCGCCGTTGACGGCGCGATCAAGTGCCAGCGCCAGAAGCTGGTTGCCGGCGTGGCGCAGCGCCACATCCCAGGCGCGGCCGAAGGCGGACGACTGCTGCCGCGCGCGGAGGCGATAGGCGGACGCGGGGGACATGCCGACAGCAGCGGCACTTTGCGTGACGCTTCCGGTTTCGGCCAGCGTGCGGATGAATTCCATCTGCCGCGTCTCTGTCCAGCCGGCATAGCGGTTGCGGGTGGGCTGTGGCGTGAACCAGTCGGGAAGATCCTCCATGCGCGAGACCTTTCGAAGGGGAAGCGCAAAAGGGTGGCTGAAAAATGGTGTGTAGGACAGGCCGAAGGCGGGCGATGGTTTGTGCGCAGCACAAATCCACGACTCCGCCGCAGGCCCGGACGGCGGGGCGTGGGCGACCCCCGGCCTTCGCCGGGGCAGGCGCCCACGAACCCGTCCGACGAGCGGGCTTTGCCCGCAACCCCTGCTTGTTCTAAGTCTTCCCAGCGGACTCGGCGGCTTTGCCGCCGGCCGCTCTATTGGCCTTCGACCAACGCCCGCTCGGCGGGAGACAGGTCGAACAGCCGGCAGGTCATTTCGTGCAGTTCGGTTTCGAGTTCGCGAAGGTCGGCTGATATAGCTGCCAGCTCCTGCTGCCGTTCGATGATCTGGTTCCGCAGCGCGTCAGGCGCCTCGAAGCCAACCATTCTGAGCTGGTCCGACAGGCGCTTGCCGTTGCCGTTTCCGTTGGGTTCGAATGCGAGGGCGACGACCTGCCACTGGGCCAGCAGAAAGGCGCCAGTGTCTGCATCCAGGTAGATACCGCGGAGTGCTGGGATATCGTCGATCAGCAGGCGGAGTTCGCCGTCTGCAAAGGTTGCCTCGAAGGTGGAGTCGAGGCGAATAAGGCTGTCGAGCCGGGCGATTTCGGCCTCGATCTGTGTTTCGTAGCGGGCATCGACCCAGGCGAGCTGCTCGCGACGGTCCAGACGCGGTGCCGTGCGGAGAATTTCGGTCTTGGACTGGACTTCGGTGAACAGCCATTCGTACGGTTGGCGACGGCGGCTTACGGTGCCCAGGCGTTCGGCCAAGGCAGTGCGCAGCGCAAGGCGACGTGTATAGCCAGTTTGAAGGGCGCGGGCGATACGGGCCACTTCGGCTTCGTCTGTTGCAGACGCGATGGGCACAGGAAGTGGGGCAATAAACTGCTTGTTTGCCGACAGATATTCACCACGGAAGGGCTTCGATGACCATCTGAACAGGAAATCGACCGTTGGGCACCCCAGAATTCCGCCCAGATAGTCGATCCGTGCCGTATCTGTTGGGACCACGCCGCCGACGTCGACATTGTCGCAATAGAGCCTGCCTGGAGCGTCAATCACCAATCGTAGTGAGGGGACGAGCCGTGGAACGACGATTTTGGGCTGCTCTTGCTTGTCTATGCTTTGGTTCCGGCCGAACCGATACCACTCCACATCGTCGAACGGCCCGCGCTGGCCGTCTCGGGCGTCCGCCCAGCGCTCGCGCGCGCGCAACTCGGCACTGTGGCTTTGCAGCCAAGCCCAAGCTTTTGGAAACTGTGCCTGCATCTCGTCCTGCGTCCACAGCCGCGCGCCGTTTTCATCCAGCTTGTAAGGAAAGAGAAGGAAGGTCGTGACCTGGGGGTCGATGAAGCGCTTGGCCTCCGCGCCTGAGACGAGCGGCTTCATGATGCCGTCTTCGATATCGACCTCGATGGGCGCGGGTTTTTTTCCACCCAATGTCTTGCCTTGATACAGGTAACGCCCTCGCCCAAGGCGATCCAGATGATAGATGTGGTCTGCGCTCGTCTGGATTCCAACGATGATGCCGCTCGTTACCGCTGGATCGTCCAGCCTACGGCAAGTCTGGGTCAGGCGCGCGATCAGTCGGCGCACAGCCGCCGGTGCAAGCAGCCATTCACCGCCGTCCGCCGCCAGTTCATCATACGGCAGGGCGTCGCCTTCGTCGGCCCAGTCCACCTTGCCCAGATCGCCGTCGGGCCGGATCGCTAGCAGGATGCGATCATTGGGGGCTTTCGAGTAGATCTGGATGGCGGTGTAGATGGTCGCTTCCTCGAAGACCTGATGCGACCGGAAGTCGATCCAGCGCTCCAGATGCCGGCCTTCGGCAACCAGTTTGCGCAAGCCTTCGCCATATTCCAGTCGCGGCCAGAGGTTGGGGGCGATGTAGCCCATGCGGCCCCCGTTGTTCAGCAGCGAGAGACCGCGCTCGATGAATGGCAGATAAAGATCGAAATTGCCGGTCTGGGTGCTGCGGTAGGGCAGTTCGCCATTCACGCCGTCGCGCAGATACTCGGCGGTTTCGGCATAGGGCTGGCGGAAGTGCTGAAGCTTCACGTAGGGCGGGTTGCCAATGACCGCATCGAAGCCGCCTTGCGCAAAAACCTGTGGAAACTCGGCCTGCCAGTCGAACGGGCGGATGCGGGTGAGCGCTTCGGGTGACAGCGGGGCTGCCTGGTGGCGCTGATGCAAGGAGAGATCGACCAGCGAATTGCCGATTTTCACGGTGTCATTCAGGCTGGAAAGCGGCTGTTCGGCGCGGGCGGTGTGCAGCCAGAGCGACAGTTGGGCGATTTCGACGGACAGCGGGTTGATATCGACACCGAAGAGATTGCGGGTGAGGATCGCCTCCGCGATGGCGGCATCGTCTGGCGCACTGGCATCGAGCTTGAGCCGGTAGCGGGCTTCGAGAACGCGGCGGAATTCGGCGGCGAGGTAGCGCAGCGCGGTGATGAGGAAGGCGCCGGAGCCGCAGGCGGGATCGACGATGGTGATGGTGCGCAAGCGGTCCCAATAGGCTTTTGCGGCTTCCGGCGAGGGGTCTTCGATTTCGGGCCAGCCGGCTTCGGCGCGCCAGCCAGCCAGTAGCGGACCGACGGTTTCCTCGACGATGCGGCGCACGATGGGTTCGGGCGTGTAATAAACGCCATCCCGCTTACGCTTGGTGATGACGGTGAGCGAGGGGCGGTTTTCGGCTTCGGCTTCGAGCGCTTCCAGTTCAACCAGTGACTGTTCGAAGATGTGGCCCAGCGTGTACAGGCCGATGCTGTTGATGGCGTCCCCATCGGCTGCGAAACTGTAGGTGTTGGAGAGGTAGAGCAGGGTTTCCTTGTCGGCGGCGATGGTAGCGTCGTTGCGACCCTGGCCGCGGGTGCAGAAGAGGTGGTTTTCAAGCGCGAGCCGATCGATCAGCGGGTTGGGTTCGAACAGGCCGCCATTGAAGCGGTGGATTCTTTGGCCGCTGATATGGCCGCCCTCATCCATGGTTCGAAACAGGCGCTTGATGCGTTGCCAGATGTCGGTTTCCTCGGGCTCGAAAAAGCTTCCAAGGCTCTGACTTCTGAGTTCATCGCGCAAAATGTTGGGCGGGAACGCGATCCTGCCGCCCATGTCCTCGCTGAACATGACGAACAGGAGGCGATCGAGCAGTTTCTGCGCAAGGCGAAGCCGTTCCAGGTCTGTCACATTGCCAAGGTTCTGCAGCTTGATGGCGTTGTAGAGCTTCAGCCGATAGGCGCGGTACTCGGCATAGAAATCATTCTCGAGCTTCTTTTGGCGCGTTCCCTGGCGTTCGAGCAACCGCTCGAGGTTGGTGCGTCCATAGTTGCTGAGGAGCATGTCCGGGCGGAACATGCGCTGGAACAGGAAGCGGTCGAACCGATCGGACTCGGTGTTGCTGAGAAGTGATGCGCCATCGAACAGATTGCCGCCTGCAATGCGGAACCGAAGAGACTCAGCGGGTGCGCGATCGTACCAGTAAAGGCGGAACTCGTTCATGTCAGAGACGAGGGCGAAACGGGGCAGTACTGCCGCGGAATCGAACAGCCCGCGACGTGCAAAGCGAAGATAGTCCAGCGCTTGTGCAACCGGGGAGCGATTGCTGCCCTTGCGGTTCTGTGCGCGGTCCAGCCCCGCACCGACGCCTTTGAATTCGCATAGCACTTGAGGTGTTTCGGTCCCCTCGGCACCGAAGTGGCCGAGGGCAAGATCGGCACTGCCGATGCCGCCTGCTGGCCCAGCGCCCTGGACAGGAAACTGCTGTCGGAGGCTGAACGAAGCGCCCCCTGCACCGTCACCCTGATAACCCCAAAGCTCTGTGAAGAAACGGGCTATGAATTCGGATTCGATCTCGCGCTCTCCGCGCAAAGTTCGATTGTGCCAGTTTTCCAGCAGCGTCAGCGTCGCAGCGTCACGACCTCGGGCAATGTAGTCGTTGTACTCGGCTGCAAGTTCGGATTGGAGGAATGCCTTTTCGAGTAACGGCCGGGTGAGGTCTGACATGCCGCGTTCCTAGCAACCGTGGGCTTACATGCAAGGCCAGTGCCGGGACCCGGTGTGGCTTGCTTGCTCAGGCGCAGGCAAGTCCGGGATGTCGCAGCGCGTATTGCCGAACTTATCCACTGGTTTCAGCGCGCGGACCTTGTGCTGGAGGCTGTGCTGGCGAATACGTTGACGCGTGAGGAACTGGGTTTCCCGCCGGCGGGTGGACCCGTGGAGGACGCTGATGCCTGACCTGTTCGGCCATGATGTGGAGACGTCTGTCGCCGGCGACGGGCAGATCAGCATGTTCGGCGAGGGCGAGGGACGCATTCCGAGCCCTGTTGCGCCGGACATTATGCCCGACCCCAATCGCGTGCGGCGGAAGCTGCACGTGCTGCTGGAAACGGCGCGGCGCGCGGAGCGGATGCCTTGGGAGCCGCGCAAGGCGCGGATGTGGCAGACGGTGTTTCCGCAGATGGCGAACTGGCTGCCGGACGAGGAGCGGGATCAGCTTCGGTTCGAGTTCGCGCAGGAGATGGAGCGGTTGCAGCGGGTGGCTTGAAGCAGGTGGCATCGGGGTTGAAATCGAGAAACTTGTGGAGAAGCTGCTCGGGCCGGCTTGAAGCCGGAGGCGCGTTGTGATTCATATGCCGTCATGATGGACGACCTGTTCGGCCACGTGCCCCAGAAATGCGAACTGTTCCAGGAGCCGATGCCGGTGACGGCTCCGATCGTGCACACGCCCGAGACTGTGCGGGCCCTGTGCCTTGCGACACTGGAAGAGGCGCGGGCGGCGAAGACCATGCCCTGGACCCCCCGGCAGTTGCGGAAGAATACGGCGGGATTTCCGTTTTGGGCCGAGTGGCTGAAGGACGGCGAAGGCGAGCGGCTGCTTCGGGCGTTCAAGGCGGAGATGGATCGGCTGGAAGCGCCGGTAGATCAGGTTGCGCCGAACTGGCGCGAGATGTGGGCCCTGGAATAGCGCCAGCGAGGTCGATGGTGCACTTTCGGCACGAGGTCCCGGATCAAGTCCGGGACGACGCGCTTTTTTCTTGGGAATGACGCGCTTTGGTCAGCGGTGATCAGGCCCTCCCGCTGCCGCCCTCCCGCCGGGCCATAAACGCCAGCCGCTCGAACAACATCACATCCTGCTCGTTCTTCAGCAGCGCCCCGTGCAACGGCGGAATCAGCTTCTTGGGGTCGCGGGACTGGAGGACGTCCAGCGGGAGGTCCTCGTGGAGGAGGAGTTTCAGCCAGTCGAGGAGTTCGGAGGTGCTGGGCTTTTTCTTGAGGCCGGGGACTTCGCGGATGTCGTAGAAGATGGTGAGGGCCTCGCGGACCAGGGCCTTTTGGATGCCGGGGAAGTGGACCTGGATGATCGCCTTCATGGTGTCGGCGTCGGGGAAGCGGATATAGTGGAAGAAGCAGCGACGCAAGAAAGCGTCGGGGAGGTCCTTCTCGTTGTTGCTTGTGATGACGACGATGGGGCGTTGCTGGGCCTTCACCGTCTCGCCGGTTTCGTAGACGTTGAACTCCATGCGATCGAGTTCCTGGAGGAGGTCGTTCGGGAATTCGATGTCGGCCTTGTCGATCTCGTCGATGAGGAGGACGGGGAGTTCGGGGGCGGTGAAGGCCTCCCACAGCTTGCCGCGGCGGATGTAGTTGGAGATGTCTGCGACGCGGGGGTCGCCCAATTGGCTGTCGCGCAGGCGGGCGACGGCGTCATATTCGTAGAGGCCCTGCTGGGCCTTGGTGGTGGACTTGATGTGCCATTCCAGAAGGGGGGCGTTCAGCGCCTTTGCGATTTCGTGGGCGAGGACCGTTTTCCCGGTGCCGGGTTCGCCCTTTACCAGGAGCGGGCGGCGCAGGGTGGCTGCGGCGTTGACGGCGACCTTCAGGTCGTCGGTCGCGACATAGTTTTCGGTGCCCTCGAAGCGGGTGGGTTGGCTCATCACTGGTCCTTTCGGGCGCCTTTGTGCGGGTGGGGACGGGATTTCTCAACATCGCTTTTGGGAGGGGGTGATTGCGGCCATGCGCGGCGCGGGGGCTTGCGCGGGCGGGCGGGGGGCCGCATTCAGGGGCCCATGTGCAAGGTGCCCGCGACAGATGGGGGCCGGCAAGGGAGATGGATTGCATGCAGCGGATCGATGCGGGGTGTCTGCGCCCATGAACGAGGCGGCGATCATTGCCGCCATTGCGGCGGGCGTTCTGGGGCTGTTCCTGGCAGGGGGC
>JBKDAC010000496.1:0-8371 GCA_046316515.1 Sandaracinobacter sp.
CGCAAGCCTCGAACCAGTCGCCATTGATCGGCCCATCCAGCACCATCGGCGCGACCATGCTCTCGGGCAAGCGGATGCCAGCGAATGGCGCTCGAAACACTCTCTCCCAAACGAGCCGCAGCAGCACGACGGCTCAAGCCACCGTCGATCACCGCGACAACAGGATCACGCAAATCCTGGGAAAGCGCTCTCGACATCCATGCCGGCCTCTTTCGCCAGCGGGGATTCTGAATCAGAAACGCGCAGAAAAAAGGAACCCTCCCCGATTCAGCCGCGCGGCCGCACCTCTCTCCCAAGGCCCGTGCGCGCGTGGCAGGACTCGGCCGCGCAGCCGAGCTGCGCGAGTCCGTTCGGAATCAGAAGAAAGAAAGAGAGAACGTCGGGCAAAGCCCGACTCGCCGGACCGATCGGCGATAGAGATCGCCGATTCCGCCGGCCGGGCGGGGACCACGAGTCTGCGCGTCAGCGCTGCGCGCTAAGCGCAGCCGCTCGGTGGCCTAAAAGGCCACCGCCCCGCCGAGCATCACGGCACTGTCAGCCTTGTTCGGATCCAGCGGCGTCGGGTTCTGCAGTGCCGGGCGATAGCGGACCGAGCCGCCCAGCGACACGTTTGGCGACAGCGCCAGTGCGCCGCTTGCTTCCACCGAATAGCGCGGATCGGGCGAACCGATGCGCGGGGCGCCGAAGCCGGTGTCGCGCTCGGCGGTCGCCTCGATCTCGGCCCGCCAGTTGCGCCGGCCATAGCCGACGCCAATGTCCACGCCCTGCCGCGAAGTGCCGCCCAGACCGGAATCGACGCGGCTGACACCACCCGAAAGCGACACGCCGCGATAGCCGACCGACAGGTCGAAATTATACCCGGCAGGCACCAGGCCGCTGTCGGCCGCAGCCGTGCGTTCGGCAACCGACGTCGGCGCCACGCTACGGACCGTCGCGCCCACGGAGACGCCCTTGCTGCTGCGCGATGGCGTGAAGGTAAAGCCCCGCTCCACCGTCTGCACCCGCGTGGAGGTGACCCGGCCGGGCGCCGTGAAGGCAAAGCGGCTGACATCCAGGTTGATGGGCTGCAGAACCAGCGTCTGCGACCGCGCCCGGAACCCCGCCGACAAGCCGTCCGCCGTCACCTGGGGCTGCAGCCGCGACTTGGTCGCCGAGGCCGCCGTCGTGCCCCCAGAATTAGCCGACACAGGGCCGGCAACCAGCAGCACAGACCCCGCGCACAGCAGGGCAGCCCACAGAATGGAGTCAGCCAACCAGGTCCGGGACTCGGAGACGTGATACATAGCAAGAGCACTTTATCCCATTCGGGGCGGGAATCCCACGCCCTGTCTTGTCATGAACGACCCAAAAAAGCGCAGCTTCACCGATAATTGGTCGGTGTGGCTTTTGTCCCACAAAGGATGAGCGCCATGTGAACCGGCCAACCGTTCATCCCTCGTTTCGATCTGCTCCGCCATGCGGTCGTGCAGGCCGTGGGCAGGCCCGTTGCGCCAGCAGTTGCGCGAAGCGCGGTCCCACCTGTATGGCCCAATCAGCCCGCCGTCCTGCGCGGGATGGACGACGGAGCCTCGATTGACCGACGCGAACATATCCACAACTCCCGCTCATGGCCTTCCGGCCGCGCCGCGGCCCGCGCCCCGTCTTGCGTCCTGTCTTGCGCCCCGCCTCGGGGCGACCGTCCTCCTCGGGCTTGCCCTGGTGCTCGGCGGCTGCGGCGGCAAGAAGGGGCCGGAGTCCGTCGCCCAGCAGACCATGGTCACCAGCATCGGCGTCAACTCCTACCTTTGGCGCGCGAGCCTCGAAACCATGCAGTTCATGCCGCTCGCCCAGGTTGACAGCGCCGGCGGCGTGATCGTGGGCGACTGGTACCAGAACCCGTCGGTGCCCAACGAGCGCGTGAAGGTCACGGTCGCCATCCTTGACGGCGCACTCCGCGCCGATGCGGTGCAGGTGTCCGCCCAGCGCGAAGTCATGGAAAACGGCCGCTGGGTTGCAGCCCCGGTGCGCGCCGGCACCGTGCAGCGCCTGGAAGAGATCATCCTGGAGCGCGCCCGCACGCTTCGCCAGGCCGCCTCCTCCAACCGCTGAGACCCGCATGACAGAAGAAGGCCAGAGCCGCTTCGATCCGGCACAGGCAGACGGCCGCTGGCAGACCCGGTGGGAGGCCGAGCAGACCTTCAGGGCCGACAGCGGCTCGCCCAAACCTCGCACCGATTCTGCTGACGTGCGGCCGCGCACGATGGTGCTGGAAATGTTCCCCTATCCTTCGGGGCGCATCCACATGGGCCATGTGCGCAACTACACCATGGGCGATGTGCTGGCCCGCGCGCGCCGCATGCAGGGCCACGCCGTGCTCCACCCCATGGGCTGGGACGCCTTCGGGATGCCCGCCGAAAATGCCGCGATGGAGCGCAAGGTGCATCCGGGCGAATGGACCCGCGCCAACATCGCGGCCATGCGCACCCAGCTGAAGCGCCTGGGCCTCGCGATCGATTGGAGCCGCGAACTCGCCACCTGCGAGCCCGACTATTACGGCCATGAACAGGCCCTCTTCCTCGAGCTCCTTGCCGCCGGCCTTGTTGACCGCCGAGAATCCTATGTGAACTGGGATCCGGTCGACAACACCGTGCTGGCGAACGAGCAGGTGATCGACGGCCGCGGCTGGCGTTCGGGCGCGCTGGTCGAACGCCGCAAGCTCACCCAGTGGTTCCTCAGGATCACCGCCTTCGCCGAAGAATTGGCAGCCGACCTCGCAACGCTCGACCAGTGGCCGGAAAAAGTCCGCCTGATGCAGGAAAACTGGATCGGGAAATCCCGCGGCCTCAAGTTCACCTTCGCGGTCGAGGCCCCGCCTGCGGGCGTGCCCGCCACACTTGACGTCTTCACCACCCGGCCCGACACGCTGTTCGGCGCCAGCTTCGCCGCCGTCGCGATCGACCATCCGATCGCCGCCGCGATTGCGGCCGACAACGCCCAGGCCCAGGCCTTCATCGCCGAATGCCGCGCCACTGGCACCGCTGCGTCCGAGATTGAGACGGCCGAGAAGAAGGGCTTCGACACAGGCCTTTCGGTCGTGCATCCGCTGGACGCAACCCGCCGCCTCCCCGTCTTCATCGCGAACTTCGTGTTGATGGAATATGGCACGGGCGCCATCTTCGGCTGCCCCGCGCACGATCAGCGCGACCTCGATTTCGCCCGCAAATACATGCTCCCCGTGCCACGGGTCGTCGCACTCCCGGGCGAGGAAGACGAGCCCATCGGCGACGAGGCCTACACCGGCCCCGGCCGCATCATCCACTCCCAGTTCCTCGACGGCCTGGAGGTGGAGGCCGCCAAGGCCGAAGTGATCCGCCGCGCCGAAGCGGGCGGCTGGGGGCAGGGCACCACCGTCTTCCGCTTGCGCGACTGGGGCATCTCGCGCCAGCGCTATTGGGGCACGCCCATCCCCATCATCCACTGCCAGGATTGCGGCGCGGTTCCCGTCCCCAAGGCCGACCTCCCCGTCGTGCTCCCCGAAGACGTCACCTTCGATGTGCCGGGCAACCCGCTCGACCGCCACCCCACATGGCGCCACGTGCCCTGCCCGAAATGCGGCAAGCCCGCCCGGCGCGAGACGGACACGCTCGACACCTTCGTCGATTCCAGCTGGTATTTCATCCGCTTCGCCTCCCAGCCGGCGGACAAGCCTTTCGACCGAGCCGAGGCCGAAAAGTGGCTCCCAGTCGCCCAGTATATCGGCGGGATCGAACATGCGATCCTGCACCTGCTCTACAGCCGCTTCTTCACCCGCGCGCTGAACCACATCGGCCAGATCGGCATCACCGAACCCTTCCGCGGCCTGTTCACGCAAGGCATGGTCACGCACGAGACCTACCGTTCGCAGAGCGGCGATTGGCTGGAGCCCGGTGCAGTGGACAAGCGCGGCGACAGCCTGATCGAGATCGCGACCGGCGCCCCCGTGCAACCCGGCCGCATCGAGAAGATGTCCAAGTCGAAAAAGAATGTCGTCGACCCGGACGCCATTCTCGATCGCTACGGCGCCGACGCTGCGCGCTGGTTCATGTTGTCGGACAGCCCGCCCGAGCGCGACCTGCAATGGTCGCTCGCCGGGATCGAAGGCGCGGCCCGCTTCGTCCAGCGGCTGTGGCGGATCGCGCTGCTGGCCAAGGAGGCCCCCCAAGGCACCGACGAAGCCCTCACCCGAACGCTGCACAAGGCAATCGACGGGATCACCAACGACATCGACCGGCTGCAGTTCAACAAGGCTGTCGCCCGCGCCTATGAGCTGTCGAACGCGATCGAAAAGGCCGCCCCCAGCGCCGCCCGTGCCGACGCCGCGAAAACCCTGCTGCGCCTCGTCGCCCCCATGGTGCCCCATGTCGCCGAGGAGGCCTGGGCGATGCTGGGCGAAACCGGCCTCATCGCCGACGCCACCTGGCCCGTCGCCGACCCGGCGCTTCTGGTCGACACGCAGGTCACCTACGCCGTCCAGGTGAACGGCAAGCTCCGCGAAACCGTCGTGCTGCCCAAGGGCCTGCAACGCCCGGACGTCGAGGCTGCCGTGATGGCGCTTCCCCGCATCCAGGCCCTCACGGCCGGCACCGCACCGAAGAAGGTGATCGTCGTCCCCGACCGGCTGGTGAACATCGTTGCCTGACCGTCGAGCCCCAAAGGCGCTCGCCGCCCTGCTGCTGCTGGCGCTTGGCGGCTGCAACCTCCAGCCCGTCTATTCCAACGGCTCGGTCGGGGCCGCGCAAACCCTGCTTGCGAATGTCGAGGTCGCCCCCATCCCCGATCAGGCCGGCTTCCTGGTGCGCAACCGACTCGTCGATCGCATGCAGCCCTCGGGCAACCCCACGATGAAACTCGAAGTCGCGCTCAATGACGATATCATCGGCTTCGGCATCCGCGGCGACAACTCCATCATCCGCGAACGCCGCACGCTGCGCGCCCGCTACCGCCTCATCGATCTCTCCACCGGCAAGGTGTTGCTCGACACCAGCGCCACAGCCGACGCCGGGATCGATGTGGTCAGCTCGGAATATGCCGTCGTCGCAGCCGAGGCCACCACGCTCGAACGGCTGTCGCGCGACATCGCAGACCAGATCGTCGCGCGCCTCGCACTGATGGGCAGAGACACGGCAACGCCATGACGGACGTGCCTGCCTCGTTGGTCCGGCCATGACGGCCGTGCCTTCTTTGTCGGTCCGGCCATGACGGTCGTCCGGCGGCCAGACCTCCAGCGCCGCCTTGCCGCCTGGGACCCCGCAATCCGCCTGATCCTCCTGTCGGGCCCCGACGAATCCGCAAGTCGCGCCCTCGCGCTCGATGCCCTGAAGGCGCTGGGCGACCCCGCCGACCCGATGGCGCTGACCGACTTCTCCGCCGACGAGCTCAAGTCCGACCCGGCCAGGCTCGCCGACGAGGCCGCCTCCGTCTCCATGTTCGGCGGCCGCCGCGTCATCCGCGTCACCGGCGCCACCGACGGCTGCACAGAGGCCGCAGACATCCTGCTCGCCACCCCCATCGCCGGCAACCCGGTGGTCATGCTCGCCGGCGACCTGTCGAAGACCAGCAGCCTGCGCAAGCTCGCCGAGGACAGTGCCCTCGCGCTTGCCCTCCACTCCTGGCCGCTCACCGGCAGCGAACTCAACCGCTGGCTCCAGGCCGAGGCGCGCGCCCTCGGCCTGCGCCTTGAAACTGGCGTCGCCGACCGGCTGATTTCCGCCACCGGCGGCGACAGCGGCGTGCTCGCCTCCGAACTCGCCAAATTCGCCCTCTTCCGCGATGCCACGCCAGAGGCCCCGCAGGCGCTGGACCGCAGCCACCTCGCGACACTGGGCGCTGACAGCGCCGAAGAGGATATGGGCCTTCTCGTGAACACCATCGTCGCAGGCAACGGCGCGGCCGTCGAACGCCAGCTCCGCCTGCTCGAAGGCAGCAGCGCCATCCCCGCGCTGCGCGCCATCGCCCGCCGCCTCCTCCAGATGGCCGAAGCGCGCGCCGCCGTCGACAAGGGCCAGCAGCCCCAGGCCGCCGTCAAGGCGCTCCGCCCCCCTATATTCTGGAAGGATGTGGACGTCGTCGCCGCAGCGCTGGGCAACTGGCCCATGCCCCGCATCCGCACCGCGCTCTCGGCGCTGCTGGCTGGCGAACAGGCCATCAAGACCCCGAACAGCCCCGGCGACACCGCCGGCTGGCAGGTGATCGCCGCGCTCACGGCGGCACGGCTTGGAAACGCCCGGGAAAGGGCCTAGATTCCCCCACGATGGCAGCAGCCGAAACCGCCCCCAAGGGCTTCTTCGCCGACAAGAACCGCGCCTTCTGGACCCTCCAGATCGCCGGCTGGACCGGCTATTTCCTGCTCCGCTCCCTGGGCGGCCTCGCCAACCGGATGGGCATCAGCTTCATCCTGCCCACCATCCTCGTCACCGTTACCGGCTTCTCGATCACCCTGCTGATGGCCTGGGCCTACCGCGCCATCATCCGCATGAAACCCATCTGGGTCTGGACGCTCTCGGTCCTCATCCTCGTCATCGCCGCCATCCTCTTCTCTGCGATAGAGGTCTGGGCCCACGCCACCTTCTACGAACCAGGCTGGCGCCCGCAGGGCATCGAATTCTTCGGCGCTATCCTCCTCACGCTCGCCATCCTCAGCGCCTGGTCGGGCCTCTATTACGGCATCAACTATTATCTGATGCTGGATGAACAGGCCGAACGCTTCGAACGCATGGCCGCCCAAGCCAACAGCGCCCAGCTCGAAATGCTGCGCTACCAGATCAACCCGCATTTCCTGTTCAACACGCTGAACTCGGTCAGCACGCTGGTGCTTCTCTCAGAGACCGAGAAGGCCAACACCATGCTCTCCCGCCTCTCCTCCTTCCTGCGCTACTCCCTCGTCGGCGAACGCCAAGGCCAGGCAACCGTCGCCCAGGAAATCCAGGCCCTCCAGCTCTATCTCGAAATCGAACGCACCCGCTTCGAGGATCGCCTGCGCACCCGCTTCGACATCGCACCCGAAGTCCTGAACGCCCGCATCCCGTCGCTCGTCCTCCAGCCGCTGGTGGAAAACGCCGTCAAATATGCCGTCACCCCGCTCGAGGAAGGCGCCGATATCTGGGTCACCGCCCGCCGGCTGGGCGACCGGCTCGAGCTCTCCGTCGCCGACACCGGCCCCGGCATCGGCGACACCCGCCCGAATCCCGACAACGCCGTCCCCATCGGCACCAATGTCGGCCTCGCCAACATCCGCGAACGGCTGCAACAGGCCTATGGCGACGACCACCGCTTCGAAATCCTGCCCAACGCAGGTTCACCCCTCGTTCAAACCGGGGCCGCCAAGGGGCCGGGCGTGCTCGCCGTGATCGAGATTCCCCTGCAGCTCGTGTCCGCCGCCGAAGCGGCCAGGGCAGACCGGCTCGCAGGCCCAAGCTATGAGGTGGTCCAATGAACATCCGCACGTTGCTCGTCGACGATGAATCGCTCGCCATTCAGGGCCTCGAACTCCGCCTGAAACCCTTCGCCGACGTCGAAATCGTCGGCCGCGCCATGAACGGCCGCGAAGCCATCCGCGCCATCCGCACCGAAAAGCCCGACCTCGTCTTCCTTGATGTCCAGATGCCCGGCTTCGACGGCTTCTCCGTCGTCTCGGCCCTCGCCGACATCACACCCCCCCTATTCGTCTTCGTCACCGCCTATTCCGACCACGCCATCAAGGCCTTCGATGCCCAGGCCGTCGACTATCTGATGAAGCCCGTCGAAAGCGACCGCCTCGCCCAGACCATCGAACGCGTCCGCCTGCGCCTGCAGGAAAAGCGCATGTGCGACGAAGCCGAACGCCTCGCCGCCAAACTCGCCGAAATGGACCCCGACAGCGGCTCCACCCTGCAACCAGCCCCCGAACCCGCCGCCGACCGGTTCGAAAAGATCATCAACGTGAAAGACCAGGGCCAGATCTTCCGCGTCGACGTCGACACCATCGAAAAGATCGACGCCGCCGGCGACTACATGTGCCTTACCACCGCAGACCAGACGCTGATCCTGCGCGAGACCATGAAAGACCTCGAACGCCGCCTCGACCCGCGCAAGTTCCAACGCGTCCACCGCTCCACCATCGTGAACCTCGAAAACGTCCGCCAGGTGAAACCCCACACCAACGGCGAATGCTTCCTGACGCTGGCCTCAGGCGCCATGGTGAAGGTGAGCCGCAGCTACCGCGACGTGGTGGCGCGCTTTTTGTAGGGTGGTCTGCGCCCTTGCTCTGTCCCCTGAAAACTGGATCGTTTTGAGCTAGAGTTTTTGGCCTCAGTTTTCCTTGGCTGGGCAAGGGGTCGTGGCATGAAGGCATCGAAGTTTACGGACGCGCAGAAGG
>JBKDAC010000497.1:0-2820 GCA_046316515.1 Sandaracinobacter sp.
TGGTTCCCCCCGATGTGGGCCTATATGTGCGGGGTTGTCTCATCCGGCGCGCCGATCCTTGATCGATGGCATCTGCTTGCTATGGGCGTTATCCTGACCGGCCCGCTCGTCTGCGGCACCAGCCAGGCAGTGAACGATTGGTTCGACCGCCATGTCGACGCGATCAACGAACCGAACCGCCCGATACCATCAGGCCGGATCCCGGGGCGCTGGGGTCTGTGGATCGCAATCATCGGCTCGGGCCTCTCTCTCCTCCTCTCCTTCCTCCTGGGCCCGGCGGTTGCCGCGGCAACCCTGTTCGGCCTGTTTCTCGCCTGGGCCTACAGCGCGCCACCGCTACGCCTGAAGATCTCCGGCTGGTGGGGGCCGCTCGCCTGCGCCTTCGCCTATGAAGGCCTCACCTGGTTCACCGGCGCTGCCGTGATGCTGGGCACCGTACCGCCCGCGCCCGTCCTGATCGTCGCACTGCTCTATGCAGCAGGCGCCTTCGGCATCATGACCCTCAATGATTTCAAGGCGGTGGAGGGTGATCGGCAGATGGGAATCGCCTCGCTCCCCGTCACGCTGGGCGTGCGCCCGGCGGCCATGGCTGCCTGCGGCACGATGGTGGCCGCACAGATTGTCGTCATCGCGCTCCACCTCGGCTGGGGGCTGCAATGGACGGCCGCCATCGTCACCGGCCTCATGCTGGGCCAGCTGTTCGCCATGCGCCGCCTGGTGCGCGATCCGGCCCGCTTCGCCCCCTGGTACAATGGCGCCGGCGTGTCTCTGTATGTGCTGGGCATGCTCGTGTCCGCCGTCGGCCTCAGAGGCCTGGCATGACCGCCGGCCTGTCCTGGTTCTCCATTGCGCGCCTGGGGCTCGTGCAGGCCTCGCTCGGCGCGATCGTCATGCTGGTCACCTCCCTCCTCAACCGGGTGATGGTGGTGGAGTATGCCCTGCCCGCGGCCATCCCGGCGGCGCTCGTCGGCTTCCACTATGCGATCCAGCTCTCCCGTCCGCGCTTCGGCCACGGCTCGGACGGCGGTGCCCGCCGTACCCCCTGGATCATCGGCGGCATGGGCACCCTGGCCATCGGCGGGCTGATGGCTACCAACGCCACGCTGATGGCCGGCACCAGCCCCGTCGGCGCCCTCCTCCTCGCGATCCTCGCCTATGCCTGCATCGGCGCAGGCGTCGGGGCCAGCGGCACCAATCTCCTCGCCCTCATCGCAAGCCGCACGGCCGAGCGTCGCCGCCCGGCTGCTGCTGCCCTCACCTGGATCCTGATGATCGCGGGCATCGTCGTCACGGCCGGTGTCTCGGGCAAGCTGCTCGACCCCTTCTCTCCGGAACGGCTGGCAATGGTCGCCGGCGGGGTCGTCGCGGTCGCCTTCGTCCTCACCCTGATCGCGGTCGCCGGGATAGAGGCGCGCGCGGCCCCGGTGGAAACCGGCCCCATCCATCCCGAAGTGCACTTCCGCACGGCCATGGCCGAAACTTGGGCAGAGCCTGCCGCCCGGCGCTTCTCGGTGTTCGTCTTCACCGCCATGCTCGCCTATTCGATGCAGGACATGGTGCTGGAACCGTTCGCCGGCCTCGCCTTCGGCTACACGCCTGGCGAATCCACCAGCCTGTCCGGCCTGCAGCACATGGGCGTCCTTGTCGGCATGCTGGTGGTGGGCATCGGCGGCAGCGCCTTTTCGGGTGGACGCGCCGCAGCCATGCGCCTGTGGGTCACGCTGGGCTGCGTCGGCTCTGCCCTCGCGCTCGCCTTCCTCGCCTCGGGCGCCCTCATCGGGCCGGGCTTTCCGCTGAAGCCCGCCGTGATGCTGCTCGGCTTCTGCAACGGCATCTTCGCCGTCTCCGCAATCGGCGCGATGATGTCGCTGGCAGGCGCCACCGGTGCGGGTCGCGAAGGCGTCCGCATGGGCCTGTGGGGCGCGGCCCAGGCCATCGCCTTCGGCCTTGGCGGCTTCATCGGCGCCGTCGGCGTCGATGTCGGTCGCCACCTGCTGGGCGCCGATGGCCCCGCCTTCTTCCTTGTTTTTTCCATCGAGGCGCTGCTGTTCCTGGCAGCCGCCGCAATCGCTTTCACCCTCGACAGGGCACCATCGCCCACCCATTTGAAGGAGGCCCGCGCATGAGCCTGGAACAGTTTGACGCAGTCGTCGTTGGCGGCGGCCCGTCGGGTGCCACGGCCGCCGATGATCTTGCCCGCAAGGGCGCGCGCGTCGCCCTTCTCGATCGCGCCGGCCGCATCAAGCCCTGCGGCGGTGCCGTGCCCCCGCGGCTGCTCAAGGATTTCGACATTCCGCTGTCGCTGCTGGTCGCCCGTGCCACATCGGCCCGCATGATCGCGCCTTCGGGAAATGCAGTCTCAATGCCGGTCGGCAATGGCTTCGTGGGCCTAGTCGATCGCGATGAATTCGACGAATGGCTCCGCGACCGCGCGGCAAGCTCGGGTGCCACCCGCATCGACGGCACCTTCGAAGGCGTGGCCCGCGATTCGAACGGCGGCGCCACCGTCCAGTTCCGCCCCAAAGGCGCCGCCCGCGGCAGTGCCCCCGAATCGATCCGCACGCGCCTTGTTATCGGCGCGGACGGCGCGAATTCGGCCGTGGCCCGCGCCGAGCTGCCGAAAAGCAGCCAGCCCCCCTTCGTCGCCGCCTATCACGAGGTGATCGAAAGCCCCGAGGAAGGCTTCCACGGCTTCGAAGCCGGCCGCTGCGACGTCTTCTACCAGGGCAATCTCTCGCCCGATTTCTACGCCTGGATCTTCCCGCACGGGCCGCACAGCTCGATCGGTGTGGGCAGCGCGAAAAAAGGCTTCCCCCTGCG
>JBKDAC010000498.1:0-6902 GCA_046316515.1 Sandaracinobacter sp.
GGCGCCAGCTGATCGAGAAGTTCGGCGAGGACGCCAAGGGCGGCCCCAACAGCGTCTATGCCGGCGGGCTGTGGGTGCGGACCACCATCGATCCCGTGATCCAGGCGGCGGCCGAGGATGCCCTGCGCCGCGGGCTGGTGCGCTATGATTCGGGCCGCGGCTGGCGGGGGCCTGCCGCCACGATCGAGCTGGGCGAGGGCTGGGAAGACCGGCTGCGCGCGGCGCCCGTGGGGGCCGGTTTCCCGGACTGGCGGGTCGCGGTTGTGCTGGGCAGGGACGGCGGGGGCCTGCAGCTGGGCTTTTCCGACGGCTCGACCGGCCGGATGGCGAATGGCGACGCGACGCGTGCCCGCGACGGTGCGCCGGCCTGGCAGCTGCTGAAGCCCGGCGACGTGATCCCGGTCGCGCGACTGGGAAGCAGCAGCTACGCTCTCAGGCAGATTCCGGCCGTTTCGGGCGCGATGGTGGTGCAGGAGCCTCAGACGGGCCGCGTGCTGGCAATGGTCGGCGGGTGGGACGTCCGCAATTCCAGCTTCAACCGCGCGACCCAGGCGATGCGGCAGCCGGGGTCCAGCTTCAAGCCGTTTGTCTATGCGGCCGGTCTCGACAACGGGATGACGCCGGCGTCGATCGTCGCGGACTCGCCCTATTGCGTGTATCAATCCCGCAGCCTGGGCACAAAATGCTTTCGCAACTTCTCGGGCGGTTACGCGGGCGCGCAGACGATGCGCTGGGGGCTGGAGCAGTCGCGCAACCTGATGACCATCCGCATCGCCTACAACAGCGGCATGGATAATGTGGTGAAGCTGGCGAAGGATTTGGGCATCGGCAGCTACCAGCCGGTGCTGGCCATCGCGCTGGGCGCGGGTGAAACCACCCCGATGCGGTTGGTGAACGCCTATTCCATTCTGATGAACAACGGCAAGGCGGTGGAGCCCGTGCTGTTCGACATGGTGCAGGATCGCAACGGCAAGATCCTGTACCGGGCCGACAGCCGCCCCTGCGAAAGCTGCAACACCGCGCGCTGGCAGGGCCAGCAAATGCCCCGCCCGCGCGACAACCGGCGACAGGTGATGGACGCGCGGACCGCCTATCAGGTGACGCACATGATGGAAGGCGTGATCCAGCGCGGTACGGCGACCACGCTGCGGCCGCTGGGCGTGCCGATCGCCGGCAAGACGGGGACGACGACCGGGCCGAAGGATGTCTGGTTTGTGGGTGGCACGCCCAATTTCGTCGCCGGCCTGTATATCGGGCACGACAAGCCGCGGAACCTGGGGGGCATCCAGGGCGGCACTTTCGCTGCGCCGATCTGGAAGCAATTCTATGAAAAGGCCTTCAAGGACAATCCGCAGGAGCCCGAGCCCTTCATCGCGCCTGCAGGCGTGCGGATGGTGCGGGTCGACCGCCGCTCGGGGCAGCGCGTCTATGGCACCTGGCCCGGAATGGAGCCGAAGGCCGGCGTGATCTGGGAGGCTTTCAAGGCCGAGAGCGAGCCGCGTCGGATCTATCGGACGGCTGACGACCTGAAGGCCCTGCAGCCCGTGCAGCCGAATGCGCGGGTGAAGAGCGACAGCGAGTTCCTGCGCCAGCAGGGGGGCATTTATTGAATAAGAAGGTAACTGCGGAATGGTTGATTTAGCTGCGTTTGCAGGCCTGACTTCATCGATCAAGTCAATGGCTGATATTGCAAAGCATATCGTATCTGTGCGCCGGGATATGGATAGGATGGAGTGAGTCCAGAAGCTCAATATTCTTATTCTCGAATCTCAGAGTTTCGCCATCTCTGCGCAACAACAAGTTCTGGAACTACAGTCCGAAATTACGAATCTCCGTACTCACACACTAACCTAAACAATTGGCAGTCTAATTCCAAATTGTATCGACGATTTTGGGCTCCTTCAAAGACGATCGTATACCAACTAATCAATGAAACGCTCTCAAATCCTATGCATTAGGCCTGCCTCAATTGCTTCGAAAAACAGCAATTGTCTATCTTACAGCCCCACCAATCGCATCGGGGGGCTAACGGTGAAATGCGTGAGCTGCAATGTGCGGTTTACCATCAGCCCGCACGGGCCTGCACCTCCGATCCATTATGACAGGGACTATGATCCTTCAGTTAGGAGAGTCGAGTTGCGCGCGGCTGCGGCACGTCGCTATAGCATCTGCCATGCGTGCCGAAGCCCAGAACCATATCGACAAGATCCAGCAGGCGCTTGCCCTGCTGAGGAGGTTTCTTTGACTGGGATCGCGCACTCCAGAAACTCGATCAGCTGAACCACCGCGCCGAGGATCCGGCGCTGTGGAACGATCCGCGCGCCGCGCAGGAGCTGATGCGTGAGCGGCGCAAGCTGGACGAGGCGATCACCGCCACCCGAAAGATCGAGTCCGACCTTCAGGGCACTGTCGAGCTGATCGAGCTTGCCGAGATGGAAGGCGACGAGGCGCTGGTCGACGAAGGCGTCGCGGCGCTGGCGGAGCTTGCTGCCAAGGCCGAGCATGACAAGGTCGAGGCCCTGCTTTCGGGCGAGGCCGACGGCCTCAATGCCTTCATCGAAATCAACTCGGGTGCCGGCGGTACGGAAAGCCAGGACTGGGCCGAAATGCTGCAGCGCATGTACATGCGCTGGGGCGAACGCCGCGGCTTCAAGGTGGAGCTGATCGACTATAACGCCGGCGAACAGGCGGGCATCAAGTCCGCCACCATGCTGCTGAAGGGCGATGGCGCCTTCGGTTGGGCGAAGACGGAATCGGGCGTGCACCGGTTGGTCCGGATCAGTCCCTATGATTCGTCGGCGCGCCGCCACACGAGCTTCTCCAGCGTCTGGGTCTATCCCGAGATCGACGATTCGATCGAGATCGAGATCAAGGAGAGCGACTGCCGGATCGACACCTACCGGGCGTCGGGCGCGGGTGGCCAGCACATCAACACCACCGATTCTGCGGTGCGCATCACGCACCTCCCATCGGGCATCGTGGTCGCCTGTCAATCGGAACGGTCGCAGCACAAGAACCGGGCGACCGCCTGGAAGATGCTGCGTGCCCGGCTGTACGAGGCGGAACTCGCCCGGCGCGAGGCGGAGGCCAATGCCGTCAACGCCACCAAGACCGAGATCGGCTGGGGCCACCAGATCCGCTCCTACGTCCTCCAGCCCTATCAGCTGGTGAAGGACCTGCGCACCGGCGTCACCAGCACTTCGCCCGGCGAGGTGCTGGACGGCGAACTGGACCCGTTCATGGCAGCCGCCCTTTCGCAGCGCGTCAGCGGCGAGAAGGTGGATGTCGAAGACGTCGACTGAGCCGGGCCGGACGATGCCGACCGACGCCGCCGACGCACTTGGCTATACGCGCAAGGTAGAGGCCGTGCTGTTTGCGGCCGCCGAGCCGCTGACGCCTGCCGACATCCGCGCCTATGCGGGTGAAGGCGACCTGGGCGGTGCCCTCGACACGCTGGTGGCCGATTATGCCGCGCGCGGCGTGAACCTGGTACAGCGCGGCGGCCGCTGGCTGTTTCAGACCGCACCCGACTGCGCGACCGTGCTGGAGCGCGCGCGCGAAGTGCCCCGCAAGCTGGGCCGCGCAGCGCTGGAGGCGCTGGCCATCATCGCCGATCACGAGCCGGTGACACGCACCGAGATCGAGGAAATCCGTGGTGTGCAGACCGCCCGCGGCACGCTGGACACGCTGCTGGAGGCCGACTTCATCCGTCCGGCCGGGCGCCGGGAAACCCCCGGACGGCCGATGCAATATGCCACGACGCCCACCTTCCTCGCCCACTTCGGCCTGGAAAGCCGCCGCGATCTGCCCGGCATCGCGGAGCTGAAGGCCGCCGGCCTGCTGGATCCCCTGCCGGAAGCGGATGCCGAAGACGCGCACACCCCGGACGCCTTGCCGGCGTCGGATAGCGCCGACGCCGACGCCGCACTGGCGTCGGAGGGGCCGAACGACTAGATAATAGGCCTATCCGCGCCCACGGGCGCCACCAGGAGTCGAGACCATGATTGGCAGCATGAGCATCTGGCACTGGGTCATCGTGGCCCTCGTCGTGCTCCTCCTTTTCGGGAGGGGCCGCATTTCCGAGATGATGGGCGATCTCGCCAAGGGGATCAAATCCTTCAAGAAGGGCCTCGCCGACGACGAGGTGAGCCCCGGCACGCCGGCTGCGCCCCCGGCGCAGGTGACACAGCAGGCCGCGCCGCAGCCCAGCACCGCCGCGGACCAGGCGCCCCGCTGAGGGGAGCCGAGGCAGCGCCATGTTCGAGATCGGCGGCACCGAACTCCTTCTGATCGCGGTTGTCGCCCTGCTGGTGATCGGCCCGAAGGAGTTGCCGAATGCGCTGCGCACGCTGGGCCGATACACCGGCAAGGCGCGTGCGATGACGCGCCACCTGCGCTCGGGCTTTGACGAGATGATGCGCCAGGCCGAGCTGGAGGAAATGGAAAAGCAGTGGGCCGAGCACAATCGGAAGATCATGGCGGAAACGCCCGTGGTGCCCGACTATGTACCGCCGCCGCCCTCTTCAGACGCGCAGGCCGAGCCGTCCATCGACGCGCCGCCGGTCGCAGGCCCAGCTGAACCCGATCCGCGGCCGCTGCCATGATCCCCGACATCGACGACAGCAAGGCCCCGCTGATCGATCATCTGATCGAGCTTCGCACCCGTCTGCTCTGGTCGGTGCTGGCGATCATTATCGCCTTCTTTCTCTGCTTCGCCTTTGCGAAGGAGATATTCGCCATCCTCGTCCGCCCCCTGGCCGAGGCCGGGCAGAACCGGGTGATCTTCACCCAGGTGTTCGAGGCCTTCTTCGTGCAGGTACGCGTCGCCTTCTTCGGCGCGCTGATGGTGAGTTTCCCGGTGGTCGCCACCCAGATGTGGCGCTTCGTGGCGCCGGGCCTTTATCGGCAGGAAAAGGCCGCGCTGATGCCGTTCCTTGCCGCCACGCCCTTCCTGTTCATCGCAGGAGCCTGCTTTGCCTATTTCGTCGCTATCCCCACCGCGCTCACCTTCCTGCTCGGCTTCCAGGGCGATCTGGGCAATTCCGGCGTCGCGCAGGAGGCGCTGCCCTCGGTCGGCAACTACCTCAGCTTCATCATGCAATTCCTGTTCGCCTTCGGGGTCGCTTTCCTGCTGCCGGTGCTGCTGATCCTGTTGAACAAGGCCGGCATCTTCTCGCGTGAGCAGCTGGTGGGCTTTCGCCGCTATTTCATCGTGGTCGCCTTCGTGATCGCGGCCATCTTCACCCCGCCCGATGTCGTCTCGCAGCTGCTGCTCGCCGTTCCGCTGGTGCTGCTCTACGAAATCAGCCTGTTCGCCATCCGCTTCACCGAGCGCCGCAAGCCTGCGGCCGAGACGAGTCCAGCCACGCAGGACAAGCCAGCCGCATGACCCGTGCCCTGTCCCGTCCCCCCCTGCTGCGGGGCGCAAACCTGATCGCCGGCCGCTGGGTGGAAGCCGATACCTCGGGCATCGCCGTCACCAACCCGGCCAGCGGTGAAACATTGGCCCATGTGCCGCGCCTGGGCCGCGCGGAAGCGGCAGAGGCGATCGCCGCCGCACAGGCGGTCATGCCGGCCTGGGTGGCCCTTACGGCCAAGGCCCGATCGGTGATCCTGCGCCGCTGGTTCGACCTCATGATGGCGAACCAGGACGATCTGGCGAAGATCATGACCGCCGAGCAGGGCAAGCCGCTGGGCGAATCGAAGGGCGAGATCGCCTATGCGGCGAGCTTCATCGAATGGTTCGCCGAAGAGGGGAAGCGCGCCTATGGCGACGTGATCCCGCCGCATCAGCCCGACCGCCGCATCCTGGTGCTGAAGCAGCCCGTGGGTGTCGCGGCCGCCATCACGCCCTGGAACTTCCCCGCCGCGATGATCACCCGCAAGGCAGGCCCCGCGCTGGCTGCCGGATGCGGAATCGTCGTGAAGCCGGCCTCTTCCACCCCGCTGACGGCAATCGCGCTTGCCGTTCTGGCCGAGGAAGCCGGGCTGCCGTCGGGCCTGCTGTCGGTCATCACGGGCAAGGCGTCGGAACTGGCCGCCGAGTTCACCTCCAACCCGACCGTCCGCAAGCTCAGCTTCACCGGCTCCACGGAAACGGGGAAGGAGCTTTACGCCGCCGCCGCGCAGAATGTGCAGAAGATCAGCCTGGAGCTGGGCGGCAACGCCCCCTTCATCGTGCTGGACGACGCCGATCTGGACGCAGCCGTCGAGGGCGCGATCGCGTCCAAGTTCCGCAATGCGGGGCAGACCTGCGTGTGCGCCAACCGCATTTATGCACAGGCCGCGGTGCACGATGCCTTCGTCGAGAAGCTGGTCGCCCGGGTGAGGGCACTGAAGATCGGCAATGGTGCCGACGCGGGCACCGACATCGGCCCGATGATCGACATGGCAGCCGTCGAGAAGACCGAGGAGCATATCGCCGACGCCGTCGCCAAGGGCGCGAAGCTGGTGACAGGCGGTGAGCGGAAAGGCGGCACCTTCCTGTCGCCGGCGCTGCTGACCGGCGTGACCGCCGACATGGCCGTCGCGACCGAGGAAACCTTCGGCCCGCTCGCCCCCGTCTTCCGATTCGAGACCGATGCGCAGGTGATCGAAGCCGCCAACGCGACCCGCTTTGGCCTTGCCGCCTATTTCTATGGTCAGAATCTGGGCCGTGTGTTCCGGCTGGCCGAGGCACTGGAATATGGAATGGTCGGTATCAACACCGGCATCCTCAGCACGGAAGTCGCCCCGTTCGGCGGCGTCAAGGAATCCGGCATCGGCCGGGAAGGATCGAAATATGGCCTGGATGAGTATCTCGAGACAAAATATCTCTGCATCGGGATCTAGACTGGTCGCGGCGGTGGGGCTGGCACTGCTGGCCCTTCCGGCTGTCGTTTCTGCCCAGGCGCCATCTGCCC
>JBKDAC010000499.1:0-2754 GCA_046316515.1 Sandaracinobacter sp.
TAATAACAGTCACAGATCGCGCAACACGCCCGCACCACCCGGCGGAAGGGCGCCAGCCCCAGCAGCACCGTGCCGGTCGCCCCGCCCCCATCCTGCGTCAGGTCCATCGCCAGGCGGCCGTCCTCCACCCGCAGGATCAACCGCCACGGCCCGCTGCCCGGCACCTCGATCGGGCGGAACGCATTCCCCTCCAGCAGGTCAAAGATCGCGACGCGACGCTCCTGCTCCACGTCGGCATTGCGCCAGATGACCGTGCGCTCATCCAGCTCGACCGCAATGATCCTGTGATCGCCCGCGCCCTTTGCCATGTCGCAGACCCTAAGGCCCGCGCCGCCGATGGCAAGCTGCCGCTACGCCAGCTCCGTCAGAAAGCGCGCGGCATCCGCCCGAATCTCGGCCTGCCGCTCGGGTGCCAGCCGCCGCCACCCATCATAGACGGTCCACATCCGCTGGTTGCGCGATAGCTCGGCCTCATGCCGCGCCAGGAAGTCCCAATAGAGGTAGGAAAAGGGGCAGGCATCCGGCCCGCTCTTCACCTTCAGGCTAAACCGGCACTTCGCGCAGTGATTGCCCATGCGATTGATATAGGCGCCGCCGGCCGCATAGGGCTTCGACCCCAGCAGGCCGCCATCGGCAAACTGGCTCATCCCGATCACATTGGGCGCCTCCACCCACTCATAGGCGTCGGCATAGACGAGCAGGAACCACTCGTGCAGCTCGAACGGGTCCACACCCACCAGCAGCGCAAAGTTCCCCAGCACCATCAGCCGCTGGATATGGTGTGCATAGGCCAGGTCCCGTGTCTGCTCGAACGCCGCATCGAAACAGCGCATCCCGCTCGCACCGCGCCAGAAGATCGCCGGCAGGGCTCGTGTCGCCCCAAGGGCATTACGCCGGACATAGCCAGGCCCCTCCATGAGATAGATACCTCGGACATATTCGCGCCACCCCAGGATCTGGCGCACAAACCCCTCGACCGCATTCAGCGGCGCTCCCCGCTCCAGCGCAGCAACGGCCGCATCGATGCATTCGTGCGCGCTCAGCAACCCCAGGTTGATCGAGGTCGACAGCAGCGAATGGAACAGCGTCGCCTCGCCCTCGACCAGCGCATCCTGATAATCGCCGAACAACAGCAGCCGCCCGGCAATGAACCGATCCAGCGCCTCCAGCGCCTGCGCTCTTGTCACCGGCCAGTTGAAGCGCGCCAGGGTTCCGAAATTGTCCGGGAACCGCGCCTCCACCATTGCAAGCACGTCGCCCGTCAAGGCATCAAACCCGAAAACGGGCGCGGCGGGTACAATCACCCCCTTGGGCAGCGCCTTCCGATTCTCCTTGTCGAAGTTCCACTGCCCGCCAACAGGCACGTCCCCCGCCATCAATATGCCGGTCTCCGCTCGCTGCCAGCGATAGAAGTCCTCCATCCGCAGCCGCTTGCGCCCCGCCGCCCAGGCAGCGAACGCCTGAGCAGCCACCAGAAAGCGGTCATCCTCCAGCAGCGTCACGGGAACGCCCACCTCGTGGGCCCATCCCTCCTGCAAAGCGATCACACGATGTTCGGCAGCCCGGGTCGCCACCACCCGCGCGGCCCCATGCCGGGCAACGGCCGCCAGCAGCTCCGCAGTCAATCCGCCCAGATTTCCCGGCGCATCCAGCTTCCGATAATCAACCGTCCACCCCTCGGCCCGCAACGCCTCGGCAAAGTGGCGCATCGCCGAGAACACCAGCACCAGCTTCTGCTTGTGGTGCGGCACATAGGTCGCCTCCTCGGCAACCTCGGCCATCAGCACCACGGCATCCGCACGGGAAACAGCCCGCAAGCTGGAAAGACCCATCGAAAGCTGGTCGCCCAGCACGGACACGATAACCGTCATGCAGCGCCACTTCCACGCCTTGCCTTACCCGCCAAGCCGCCGCATCGTCGCGGGGGAAGCTCGCGCACCGCCGCGTACCCGCCACCAAAGGAGTATCGCATGAAGTCCAGCCTCGTCGCCCTCGCCGCCACTCTGGCTCTCGCCGGCCCGGCCATCGCGCAGCAGGCAGCGCACCAGCCCGGCAAATTCTTCGACGCCACCGACACCAACAAGGATGGCGCGCTCAGCAAGGCTGAATGGGAAGCCGCCGGTCGGCGTCCGGAAGGGTTTGCGATGATGGACAGCAACAAGGACGGCAAGGTCACCAAGGCCGAGGGCCAGGCTGCCATGCAAAAGATGATGCAGATGCGCGCGCAGCAGGGACAATAGCGCCCTTCGCAGTAAGCTGCTAAAAAACAGCATCCTCCATTGCCGAAAAGTCTCTGGGGGTCGACCGACATGGCCTGTAATGGGCCAATCGGGCCGGCACAGGAATCACGGCATGCCCCACCATTGCTGCAGATCAACCTACAAGGCCGTTAAGGGTCTACCCATAATGTCAGCTAATGGTGTTCGCATCATGCGCAATGCTTGCGTGGCCGCTGCCGCGGTCTCCATCCTGCTTGCGGCCGAGCACGGTGACCTGGCCGGCATCCGCGAGGCGTGGACGGACCTGACCGAGCACAAGGCCAATTTCGCCGGAAGCATGAAGGACATCGATGACTTCATGGCGGAAGGCGATCTCCATCATCGCGTTTAGGCTATCCAGCCGCTGGTTCGCAACCAAATGGCAAGCGCCGACAGGGTTGCCACCGCCGCGACTGCACCGCCCGACCAGCTGGACCGCGACTACCGCGAGTTCCTCAAGGACTTCATGACACTCGAAGGCGGCATGGAATCGATT
>JBKDAC010000500.1:0-10286 GCA_046316515.1 Sandaracinobacter sp.
CTCGCTCGCGCGGACCGCGCGCGGGCGCTACCGGCTGCCCCACATCCACGGCGCCTAGCGAACGCCTCCAGCTGAGCCGCACCCCCGCTCGCCGATCGGGCTCGCACGGCCGCGCCGCCAAAGGCCATATGCACCGATGCCAGCTGCGGCCGGGGGCACCGATAGCGGACAGCCGAAGCGAGACGATCAGCGCAAAGCCCAGGCTGAATCCCACCACAACTGCCCGCAACGCGAAGCCGCCCTCAGGAACCAGAATGAAAAAGTCCGACCCTGTGGCCTGCCATCTAGGGCCTCCGCAAAGCCCTGCATTGCACGAATCCGACAAAAGCTTTCCTGCACCTTCAAACCCCCCCCCCGCCCCAACCCCCCTGCCCTCGCGCCGCACAGGACGCCCCGGGCTTGAATCCGCCCGTCTGTTGGGGCATGGCGCGCGCATCTTTCCCCCGGGGGTCTCACCCCCAGCCAAAAAGGTCACACAGCCAGCCCATGCCCAAGGAAGAACTTCTCGAAATGCGGGGCACGGTCGTCGAACTGCTCCCCAACGCGATGTTCCGGGTACGGCTCGAAAACGACCATGAAATCCTCGGCCACACCGCAGGCAAGATGCGCAAGAACCGCATCCGCGTCCTGACCGGCGACGAAGTCCTCGTCGAGCTCACCCCCTACGACCTCACCAAGGGCCGGATCACCTACCGGTTCAAATGATGCAAGGGCCCACCAGCGCGCCCGAGAGCCCCTTCCGCGAACACGCCCGCTGGCAGGCCCACTGGTGCACGGCGCTCGGGTCGCCCTTCACCGCCCTCCTGTGCACACTCGTCGCCGACCGGCTTGATCCAGCAATCCCACTTGCCCGCCGCCTCGATGCCTGGCCCGGCAACCCGCAGGACGATGCGCTCATGCTGCGCATCACCGGCGGCCTCCACGCCCTTGTCCGCAGCGGCAAGGCCCCCACGCTCGCCGCCCTCTACCCACCTGCCCCCGCGCCCGACCCCGATGCACTCTGGGCCGCACTCGCCCCCGTGCTCGCCGGCAAGGCCATCCTGCCCTGGCTCGACAGCGCACCGCAGACCAACGAGGTCGCGCGCTCGGGCGTTCTCGTGCCCGGCTTCCTCACCATCGCCGCCGAAACCGGCCTGCCGCTCGCCCTCCTGGAACTGGGCTGCAGCGCCGGCCTCAACCTGGTGCCCGATCGCTACGCCTACCGCCTGGGAACGCTCGAGGCCGGCAATCCCGACAGCTGCCTCCGCATCGAACCGGTCTGGGAAGGCGCCGCCCCTCCGGCCGTCCCACTCAAGATCGCATCCCGCGCCGGTGTGGACCTGAACCCCCTCGATCTCCTCAGCCCGGACGCGCGCAACCGCCTCCTCGCCTATGTCTGGCCAGACCAGCCCCAGCGCCTCGAGCGCATGGCCCGCGCCATCGCCATCACCGCCGAGGACATGCCCGAGATCGTGCAGGGCGACGCCGCCGACTTCGTCGAGACCCGCGTCGAGACCCGCAAGGGCGTCACGACCACGGTCTTCCACTCCATCGCCTTCCAGTATTTCCCGCCCGAGACGCAGGCCCGCATCGAGGCCCACATGGAACAGGCCGCCGCAAGCGCCACCCGCGCTGCACCGCTTGCATGGCTCCGCTTCGAGCTCGAACCCGGCGCCGACAGCGGCGTTCCGCCCAGCCTCCGCTTGCGCCTCTGGCCCGGCGGCGAGGACCGGCTGCTCGCCCGCGCCCACCCGCACGGCAAGCTGGTCCAGTGGCTCGCCTGATGCCCGATCTCATCCTCGCCTCCGCGTCCCCCAGACGCCTCGAGCTCCTCGCCCGCCTCGGCATCACCCCCGCCGCAGTCGACCCCGCCGACATCGACGAGGCCCCGCTGAAAGGCGAACGCCCCGAGCCCCATGTCGCGCGCCTCGCCGCCGAAAAGGCCGCCGCCGTGGCCGCGCGCCATCCGGGCCAGGTCGTCCTTGCCGCCGACACCCTCGTCGCCGTCGGCCTGCGCATCCTCCCCAAGGCCGAGGACGCGGCAATCGCCCGCCGCTGCCTCGGCCTCCTCTCCGGTCGCCGCCACAAGGTGCTCACCGCCCTCACCGTCATCGACGCAACCGGCACCGCCCGCCACCGCATGAGCCGCTCGACGGTCCGTGTCGCCCACCTCACGCCCGCCGACATCGACGCCTACATCGCCAGCGGCGAATGGAACGGAAAGGCCGGCGGCTACGCCATCCAGGGCCGCTTCGAGGCCCATGTGCTCTGGATGGAGGGCAGCTTCTCGGGCATCATGGGCCTCCCGCTGGCAGAGGCCCGCGCCATGCTGGGAACGGCCGGACTTCATGGCTGATTTCCACCTCCTCGAACTCGGCGGCGAAACCCGCGCGGCCGTCGTCGAGAACTTCCGCCTCGTCGAGATGCACATGGCCCGCGACGGTGACGGCCTCGTCGCGGGCGCCCGTCTGCCCGCCCGCCTGAAGACGAAGCTGGGCACGCGCGGCATTGCCGAGGCGAACGGCGAGGAACTCCTCGTCGAGCCCTGGCCCGCCGGCATCAGCGAAGGCGCCACCCACACGATCGAGGTCACCCGCGCCGCCTGGCGCGAAAAGGGGCGCGACCGCCTCGCCAGGGCCCGCCCCACCACGCTCGATCCCTGGCCCGCCCCCACCCTCGCCTCGGCCCTCCACGCCCGCGGCCATGTGCTGAAGCCCGGCTGGCCCTCCGACATCGCCAGCCAGTGGGACGATGCCTTCGAAGGCGCCGAACTCGGCCGCGTCTCCTTCGAAGCCGGCAGCCTCTCCTTTGCCCCCACCCCCGCCTTCACCGCGGTCGACGTCGACGGCAATGGCCTCGCCCTCCTTGCCCCCGCACTGACAACACTCGCACGCACACTCCGCCTCTGGGGCCTGGGCGGCAGCATCGTAGTCGACTGCCCCGCGGCAGACCGCGACCAGCGCCTCGCCGGCGCAGACCTGTTCGACCAGGCGATGGGCAAGCTCGCCTTCGAGCGCACCGCCATCAACGGCTTCGGCCTGCTGCAGATCGTCCGTCCCCGCTCGGGCCCCTCCATCCTCGAGCGCGCCCAGCTCGATCGCGCCGCCACACAGGCAATCACACTCCTGCAGGCAGCCACAAGCGACACCGGCACCGGCCCCATGCGCCTTGTCGCGGGCGCAGGACCCATCGGCTGGCTCCAGGCCCGCCCCCATCTCGTCGAAACACTTGCCCGCAGCACAGGCCGCCCGGTCGACCTCCGCGCAGACCCCCAGGCAGGAAGCGGCCATGTCGAACCCGCCCGCTAAGGCCCAACCCCCCAAGGTCCCGCCCTGCCCCGTCTGCCGCAAGCCGGCGGTCGCAGCCCACGCCCCCTTCTGCTCGGCCGCCTGCCGCGACCGCGACCTCATCGCCTGGCTCGACGAACGCTATGTGGTCCCCGGCCGCCCCGCATCCGAAGAAGGCGATCACGGCGACGAGGGCTGAGGCCCCACCCGAACAGGCGACGCAAAGACGGTTGACCGCTCTCCCGGCTTGCGCCTATAGCCCGCACCCCATGCCTAGGTAGCTCAGTTGGTAGAGCATGCGATTGAAAATCGCAGTGTCGGCGGTTCGATCCCGTCCCTGGGCACCATTTCCCCGCCTTTGCGGGGAAAATGTAGTCTTTCCTTAGCCCCTCAGACGCCGGGCGGGCCGCATCCGCGGCCCTTGGCTTCGCGCCATTTGGCGCGGCGCGCGGTCGCGCTTGCGGCCGCCTACAGCGGCCGATTGGCGCCTTCTGGGCGTCGGCAGCTCATCTTGCCGCTGAATCCCCCCACCCCATCGCGTGTCGCTTTTTCCCCACAGTCTGCAACACCTACACTGTGCAAATGGCCATCAACCCAACCCGCCGCACCTTCCTCGGCGCTGCCGCTGCGCTCGCTTCGGCACCCGCACTCGCTGCCCCGCGCAGCCTTGTCGATGTTGCCCGCGAAGGCCTGCAGCGCCACGCCCACGCCATCGGCAATACCGACATCGTCGGCATCGCCGATTTCGCTGCCCCCTCGCATGCCCCCCGCTTCCACCTCGTTGACATGGCCAGCGGCCGCTCCACCACCCACCTCGTCAGCCACGGCCGGGGCTCCGATCCTGCCCACTCCGGCTGGGTCGAACGCTTCTCGAACGAATTCGGCTCCAATGCATCGTCCCCCGGTGCCTATCGCACCGGCGCCTATTACAGCGGGCAGCACGGTCGCTCGCAGCGCCTGATCGGGCTCGATCCCGAAAACTCCAACGCCGAACCCCGCGCCATCGTGATCCACGGCGCCTGGTACGTCTCGGACGCCATGGTCCGGCAACATGGCAAGATCGGCCGCTCCGAGGGCTGCTTCGCCTTCGATGAAACCAACGGCAGCCTAGATCAGGTCCTCACCCGCCTGGGCCCTGGCCGCCTTCTCTACGCAGGTCGCTTCGGAATCGCCTGATCCGGCCCCAGCGCCGCAATCACGGCCGCATCCCGCCCATAGACGTCGGCAAAGCGCCTCAGCGTCCCGCCAGACCCCGGCGCAACCGTGAAATAGGCCACATGCACCGGCACCTGCACCGTCAACGGCACGGTCACGGTCTGCCCGGCAGCCACCGCCGCATCGATCGCCGGCCCGTCCCACTCCGGCTGATCCTCCAGCAACCGCAGCCCCAGCCCAAAGACGCCCTTCGTCCGCATGCAGCCATGGCTCAGCGCCAGCACGTCTCGGTCGAACAGCGCCTTGGCCGGCGTGTCATGGAAAAAGATCGCATGCTCGTTCGGCATCTCGATCTTCATCTGCCCCAGCGAATTCCCCTTCCCCGGCCGCTGCGTCACATACAGCCGCCCATCCGACCCCTTGGTCCAGCTATAGCCGCGCGCCCGCGCCGCGCCGGGGCTGCGCCGGATCAGACCGCCGACCGATTCCTCGACGATGCTCTGCGGCAGCAACCAGGGCGGATTGATCGTCACGCCCGTCGCTGCCGCAGAAAACTGCGGCGTCGCCAGATTGGGCTTGCCGATGATGATCCGGTGCCGCGCAGACAGCTTCGCCCCATCCCATAGGTCCACCTCATAAGCGGGCAGGTTTGCCATCAGGTACCGCTCGCCCAGCATGCGCGGCAGCCAGCGCCAGCGATCCAGATTGGCCCGGATCAGCGCCCGGTCGGCCTGCGCTGCCGTCGCCAGCGCCACCTTCAACAAGCCATAATGGGCGTGCGTCGGCAACAGCGCCTGCAGCGCCGCCCCAGGCCCTCGCTCCAGCAACCCGTCCGCCAACTTCGCCCGCAGCCATTCGGCATCCGATCGCGGCGCGGGCCCCTTCCAGCCCCGACGTGCCGACACCGGCGTGTGCCCGGCGGCATAGTCGCGCGCCAGCGCCATCCAGCTCGCCTCGGCCGCCGCCGCCATCTCGTTTGCATCGGCACCCGCCAGCGCCGCCTCCAGCCGCGCCAGCCCATAGTCCGACGGCGACAACCCCTCCACGGCAGAGGCCTTCACTGCCGCCAGCACCTCTCGCACCGCCGCCTCGCTCCAGGCCAGCGGCTGCGGCGCAATGGGCGCAACCACGGGTGCCGCCACCGCCGCCTGCACCTCGGCCGGCATCAGCGCCTCAGCCGGCACCTGCGCCAGCGCAGGCGCCCCCAGCAGTAACAACGGGAATAGCAGGCCACGCATCTCAGCCCGCATCCTCGGCCAACGCCTTCAATTCGTAAAGCAGGTCCAGCGCAGCTCGCGGCGTCAGGCTGTCCGGCAGGATCTCCGCCAACCGCGCGCGCAAGGCATCCGCCACAGGCGCCGCCACCGGTGCAGACGCGAACAGCGGCAAGTCGGAAAGCGCCTCCTTCGCCCCGCGTCCGGCATCCCCCGCCTCAAGTCGCGCCAGTATCTCGCCGGCGCGGCGCAGCACATCCGCCGGCACCCCCGCCAGCCGCGCCACGTCCAGCCCGAAACTGCCCGGCGCCGCCCCAACCGCCACCTCGTGCAGGAAGATCAGGTCGCCCGTCCACTGCCGCGCCTTCATGGTGCGCAGCGCAAGGCCCCCCAGCCGCCCCTTCAGCGCGGCGAGCTCATGATAATGGGTCGCAAACAGCGCCCGCGCGCCGATCCGGTCGTGGATCGCCTCCAGGATCGCCCAGGCCAGCGCCAGCCCATCCCAGGTCGCCGTCCCCCGCCCCACCTCGTCCAGCAACAGCAGCGAGCCGCGCGTCGCCCCGTTCAGGATGGCGGCCGTCTCCACCATCTCCACCATGAAGGTCGACCGACCCTCCGCCAGGCTGTCCGATGCCCCCACCCGACTGTACAGTCGGTCCACCAGCCCGATGGTCGCCGCCGCCGCCGGCACGAAGCAGCCCGCCTGCGCCAGCACCGCAATCAACGCATTCTGCCTGAGGAAGGTGGATTTCCCGCCCATGTTCGGGCCCGTCACCAGCCAGACGCGCGCCTCCCCCTCCAGCGCACAGTCGTTCGGCTGAAAAGCCTCGCCCTTGGCCCGCAGCGCGGCTTCCACCACCGGATGCCGCCCGGCGACGATGCGGAAGTCCGTGCCCTCGGTCAGCTCGGGCCGCACCAGCCCCTCGCGCACTGCCAGCTCGCCAAGCCCCGCCGACCGGTCCAGCGCGGCCAGGCTGTCCGCCACGCCCCCCACCGCTTGGTGCTCGGCCAGCGCCGCCTCGCGCATCGTCTCGATATGCGCCGCCTCGGCCGCCAGTGCATGGGCCTGCGCCTGCGCGATCCGGCTCGCCAGCCCTCGCAGCGCCTCGGTGTCAAAGCGCATCGCATTGCCCAGCGTCTGCCGATGAAAGAAGCCGGCATGCGCCATCAGCGGATCGGCAGCCCTGGGCGCCACCTCCACATGATACCCGATCACATTATTGTGCCGGATCTTCAGCGTCTGCACGCCCGTCTCGGTCTTCAGTTGTGCTTCCAGCGCTCCAATGGCCGCCCGGCTGTCCGCCGCCAACAGCCGCAGCTCGTCCAGCGCAGCGTCATGCCCCGCCGCGATCACGCCCCCTTCCCCGGCATTCAGGGGCGGGCTCTCCACCAGCGCCGCCTCCAGCAGCGCCAGCAACACGCGCGGTGGCGCCAGCCCCAGCCGGATCGGGTCCAGCGCAGCAGGCGCCCCGCCGAAAGCCGCGTCCAGCACAGCCCCCATGTCGCGGGCCGCCCGCAACCCGTCACGCAAGGCCGCAAGGTCACGCGCAGACCCGCGCCCCGCCCCGATCCGCCCCAGCGCGCGCGCCACATCCGGCGCACCCTTCAATATCTGCCGCACCGCCCCGCGCAGGTCACCGTCACCGGCAAACCACTGCACCAGGTCCAGCCGCGCTGCGATCGCGTCCAGATCTGCCAGCGGCGCCGCCAGCTCGCCCGCCAGCAAGCGTCCGCCCGCCGCCGTCACCGTCAGGTCGATTGCCGCCAGCAGGCTCGTGCTGCCCTCCGTCAGCTCCAGGCTCCGCCGCGTCGCCTGGTCGATCGCCATCACCGTGTCCGGCGCATGCAGCCGTGGCGGCTTCAGCAGCACCGCGTTCCCCCGCGCCGTTGCCTCCAAATGGCGCAGCAATCCCCCGGCCGCCGCCAGAGCCGCGCGCGGAAAGCTGCCGAACCCCGCCAGCGTCGCCACCCCCAACCGCGCTGCCAGGGCCCGCTCCGCGCCCGCGCTGTCGAACGCCCCGCGCGGCAGTTCTGTGCCCCGTCCGGCCCCTTCCGGCGACAGGATCTCCGCCGGCCCGATCCGCGCAATCTCGTCGGCAACGGCCGCCACCGGCACCGCCGCCAGCCACAGCTCGCCGGTCGAGATGTCCACCCACGCAAGCCCGGCCTCTTCGGACCCTCCATTCCCTTGTGGTGCAAACAGGCTCAGCAGCCAGTTCGCCCGCCGCCCTTCCAGCAGCCGTTCCTCGGTCAGCGTGCCGGGCGTGATCACCCGCACCACTGCCCGGTTCACAATCGCCTTCGATCCGCGCCTCTTCGCCGCCGCCGGGTCCTCGGTCTGCTCGGCAATGGCCACCGAATGCCCCGCCTTCACCAGCCGCGCCACATAAGCCTCGTGGGAATGCACCGGCACCCCGCACATCGGCAGCGGCCGGCCCTGATGCTCGCCCCGATGCGTCAGCGCGATGTCCAGCGCACCGGCCGCGACGCCGGCATCCTCCAGGAACAGCTCATAGAAGTCGCCCATGCGGAACAGCAGCAACGCACCGGGCACCTCGGCCTTCAGGCCCAGATACTGCTGCATCATCGGCGTTGCGCCAGCTGCGCCCGCTGCCATGTCCGAAACTGGAATTGCCGCCGCCATGCCGACAGCCTATCAGCCACTGAGGGCCCGCAAGACAAGAGAGACATGCAACGGTGAGCAACAGCAGCAGAGACAGGCCAGTGTTTTCCGACCGCGAAGCCCTGCTCTTCCACTCGGCCAAGCGGCCAGGCAAGATCGAGATCATCGCGTCGAAGCCGATGGCGACCCAGCGCGACCTCAGCCTCGCCTATTCGCCCGGCGTCGCAGTCCCCGTCCTCGCCATCGCCGAGGATCCCGACACCGCCTATGATTACACCGCCAAGGGCAACCTCGTCGCCGTCATCTCCAACGGCACCGCGATCCTCGGCCTCGGCAACCTCGGCGCACTCGCCTCCAAGCCGGTGATGGAGGGCAAGGCCGTCCTCTTCAAGCGCTTCGCCGACGTCGATTCGATCGACATAGAGCTCAAGACCGAAGACGTCACCCGCTTCATCGACGCGGTCGAGCTGATGGAGCCCAGCTTCGGCGGCATCAACCTCGAGGATATCAAGGCGCCCGAATGCTTCATCATCGAGGATGAACTCCGCGCCCGGATGAACATCCCCGTCTTCCACGATGATCAGCACGGCACCGCCATCATCACCGCCGCCGGCGTCATCAACGCCGCCCACCTGACCGGCCGCAACCTGCGCGACATCAAGGTCGTCGTGAACGGCGCCGGCGCCGCCTCGATCGCCTGCACAGAGCTCGTGAAGGCGCTGGGCGTCCGCTCCGACAACGTCATCCTCTGCGACAGCAAGGGCGTCATCTACCAGGGCCGCACCGAGGGGATGAACCAGTGGAAGGCCGCCCACGCGGCGCAAACCGACGCACGCACCCTCGAAGAGGCGATGAAGGGCGCAGACTGCTTCCTCGGCCTCTCGGTCAAGGGCGCCGTCACCCGCGAAATGGTCGCCGCCATGGCCGAAAAGCCCATCATCTTCGCCATGGCGAACCCCGATCCCGAAATCCTCCCCGAAGAGGTGAAGGCCGTCCGCTCGGACGCCATCATTGCAACCGGCCGGTCCGACTATCCGAACCAGGTCAACAATGTGTTGGGCTTCCCCTACATCTTCCGCGGCGCCCTCGACGTGCGCGCGACCAAGATCAACGAGGAAATGAAGGTCGCCGCCGCCCACGCCATCGCCGCGCTGGCCCGCGAATCCGTCCCCGACGAAGTCGCCGCAGCCTATGGCGGCAGCCACGTCTTCGGTCCCGACTATATCATCCCCGCCCCCTTCGATCCGCGCCTCATCGAACGCGTGCCCGCCGCCGTCGCCCAGGCCGCGATGGATTCCGGCGTCGCCCGCAAGCCCATCTTCGACATGGAGGCCTACAAGCTCGAGCTGCGCGCCCGCCTCAACCCCACCTCCTCCGCACTCGCCGCCAGCTTCGAAGCCGCCCGCGCCAAGGCCAGCCGCGTCGTCTTCGCCGAAGGCGAGCAGGAAACCGTGCTCCGCGCCGCCGTCTCCTTCCGCACCTCGGGCTATGGCCAGCCCCTCCTCGTCGGCCGCGAGGAACCAATCCTCGAAGCCTTCCGCCGCATCGGCGTCTCCGATCCCGAGAATTACCCCATCCACAACAGCGCCAACTCGCCGCTCGTCCCGGCAATGGTCGAACGCCTCTACGGCCGCCTCCAGCGCTCAGGCTACCTCAAGCGCGACGTGCAGCGCATGGTGAACAACGAACGCAACGTCTTCGCTGCCCTGATGGTGGAAATGGGCGAAGCCGACGCCATGGTCTCGGGCGTCACGCGCCACTTCAACCAGGTGATGAGCCAGGTGCGCCTCGCCATCGATCCGATCACGGATCACAGCCCCTTCGGCTTCCACATCTTCGCCGGCCGCGCCGGCACCTTCCTGATCGGCGACACCACCGTCAACGAACGCCCCACGGGCCGCCAGCTCGCCGACACCGCCGTCAAGATGGCCGCCGCTGCCCGCCGCCTCGGCCTCGAACCGCGCGTCGCCTTCCTCTCCTACTCCAACTTCGGCAACCCGCCCGGCTCCTACCTCGGCGCCCTCCACG
>JBKDAC010000501.1:0-4040 GCA_046316515.1 Sandaracinobacter sp.
GTGCTGACCAAGCAGTTCCCCAGCGCCTTTTTCGGAACCCCGCTCGCCGGGCTGCTGGCGGCACAGGGCGTCGATACGCTCCTCATCACCGGCGTCTCCACCTCGGGCTGCATCCGCGCAACCGCAGTCGACGCGCTCTGCCACGGCTTCGCGCCGCAGATCATCATCGATTGCGTCGGCGACCGCACGGCCGAAATCCAGGCCGCCAACCTCCACGACATCGAGGCCAAGACCGCCGACCTCCTCGACAGCAAGGCCGCGATCGCCCGCCTGAAACCCTAGCTCTCGCCCCTGATCACTGCTGCGAAGGCCGTCTGGTTTTCGTTCGCAGCCGCGAACGCGTGGAAGGCGCGGCGGATGTGCCCGGTCATCGTGCTTTCGGCCCATTGCGCGTCGCGCGCCAGGAAGGCCTCGATCAGCGCGGCATGCTCGGCATGGCTCCGCGCAAACTCTCCCCGGCCATAGCGCTGCGCGGTGCGCCGCACGACCGGCTGCTCCACCAGAGCGCCCAGCATCTGCGCCAGCCGCGGCGAGTCCGCCGCCTCCAGCACGATCGCGTGGAATGCGCGGTTGGCGCTCAGGAACCGGTCGGTGTCGTCCGTTCCGCAGCTCGCGCGCACCTCCTCGTTCAGCGCCTGCAGCTCGGCAATGGCGGCCGGCGTGATGCGGGCCGCCGCGCGCGCGGCGGCATGGCCCTCCAGGATCGCCCGCAGCGCGAACATCTCGGCCACATCGTCGGCCGACCAGTCAGCCACGAAGCTGCGCGCGCCCTCGGTGCGGCGCACCAGATACTCGGCCTCCAGCCGCCGCAGCGCCTCGCGCACCGGCGTGCGCGACACACCGCACAGGGCGGCAAGCTCTTCCTCGCGCAGCGGTGTGCCGGGCTGCCACTCCCCCCCGGTAATCCCCTGCCGGATCCGCGCATAGGCCAGGTCAGACGCCTTCGACACAGCCCATCCCCTTGCGGGCCCTGTGTCCCAAGGGACACGCCTTCACACTGTTGTCACAGTCCAACACGAAATCCATTTGACCGGACCATATTGTATACAATAGCGATTGCCAAACGACATTTCAAAGGAGTGTCCCCATGAATGTCCGCCCAGCTCTCCTGCTTCTTGCATCCACCGCTCTTTCGGCATCCCCCAGCCTGGCGCAGGAAGCCGCCGCGGGTGAGGACATCATCGTCACGGCGCTGCGCACCGACCAGCGCGCAGTCGACGTGCCGGCCTCGGTTACCGTGCTGACGGCAGAGACGATTGCGCAGGCGCGGCTGCAGACGGCGGACGATTTCGCGCAGCTGACCCCGGGCGTTACCATCGTAACGGGCACGGCCGAGGCGGGTGACACCCAGATCAACATCCGCGGCCTGAACGGCGCGCGCGATGCCGAACCGTCGGTCGCCCTTGTCGTCGACGGCATCCTGAAGACGAACACGGCCCAACTGAACCAGCGCCAAGGCACGCTGCGCCAGATCGAGATACTGAAGGGCCCGCAGGGCGCCCTTTACGGCCGCAACGCCGCTGCCGGTGCGATCGTGATCCAGACGGCCCGGCCCAGCGAAGAACTCAGTGGCGCGGTCCGCGCCAGCTATGCCGAGCAGAACACGATCGAGGGCGAGGCCTATGTGGCGGGCCCGCTGGGCGACAATGTCGGCTTTGTCCTGTCGGGCTATTTCCGCTCGACCGACGGCTTCTGGCGCAACGACTTCCTCGACGCCAAGGCGGTCGACGACCAGGAGCTCTGGAGCATCGACGGCCGCCTGGTGTGGCAACTGGGCGACGATACTGAGCTCGACATCAAGAGCCGCTATGCCGATCTGTCGGGCGCGTCGATCAACTTCAACGCCAGCTTCCACCTGCCGAACTTCGCCGCGGTGAACCCCGACTTCTACGAAGACGTGAACAAGCACCCCTTCGGCTATTACTCGAACATCCGCCCCACCAACGACCAGACCACCTTCGAGATCTCCGCAAAGCTGGAGCACCAGTTCGAAGTGGCGAAGATGACCGCCTGGGCGCTCTATTCGAACGTCGACCAGGCGCTGACGGCCGACGGCACCTCGGCGGATTTCGCACGCTACATTGCGCCTGCACTGGGCGCGCCGACCAACCCGACCAACCTCGCGGTTTCCAACAAGTGCTTCCAGACAACGGCAGCGCTGACCGGCTTCCCGCAGAACTCGCCGACTTTCATCGGTGCCACCCCAATCCCCTTCATCTTTGCGCCCGCCACCGGCTCCACCTTCGGCGCCTACAGCGCGACCACCTGCGACGGCACCCAGCTGCAGATCCGCGAGCAGGAGGATTTCTCGGCTGAAGTTCGCTTCACCGGCAGCTTCGGCGCCGTCGACTGGAGCGCGGGGGTCTATTACCTGAACCTCACCCGCGAAGTCGGCATCAGCCTTGGCGGCGACCTTGGCCAGGGCGTATCGGACGAGCTCTACAACCCGCCGGGCTCCAGCAACCCGACGTCACAGCTGTTCCACGACCGCTTCAACACTAGCGTCTATGCCGCCTTCGGCTCGGCCAATTGGAGCCCGACGGAATCGCTCGATATCGGCCTGGCGCTGCGCTACGATATCGAGGACCGGTCGGTCACCAACTTGGTGCCGCTGGTGTCCGACCCCATCACCGGTGGCCCGATCACCCCCGGCCAGGCCTTCGGCCCGATCCGCGGCCAATCGGAGGTGTTCGAGCAGCTCCAGCCCAAGATCACGCTGCGCTATGCCCTGTCCGACGACATTAACATCTATGGAAACTGGGGCGTCGGCTTCAAGTCGGGCGGCTTCAACAACCAGGGCTCGGCCGCGATCGTCGACCAGAATTTCGTCCAGTTCATCGGTGCCGACGTGCAGATCAACGACCAGTATGAGAAGGAAACCTCCAGCGCCTTCGAGGCCGGCCTGAAGGGCAAGCTTTTCGACGGGCGCGTGGCCTTCGACCTCGCGGGCTTCTACACCAAGGTCAACGACATGCAGTTCTTCGAGTTCTTCGTGGGCTCGTTCGGTCTGCTGCGCGTCGTTTCCAACATCGACAAGGTCGACCTGTGGGGCGGCGAGCTGAACATCAGCGCCGAGATCATGGAGGGCTGGACGGTGTTCGCCTCGGGCAACATCACCGACAGCGAGATCAGGGAAAACAGCTCGCGGCCGTCGACCGTCGGCAACAAGAGTCCCTATACCGCCGACTATACCTGGAACCTGGGCACGCAGCTGAGCCTGCCGGTCAGCGACACGCTCACCGTCTTCGGCCGGGTCGACTGGCGCCGCACCGGCCCCACCTGGTTCCACACCGTGCAGAATCAGGAAACGCCGACGCTCTTTTCGGGCCTGCTGCCCGGCTCGGCACTGCAACTGCCCGCCTTCGTCGGCAACGCCCGATATGATGTCGCCCAGCGCGACGCCTTCGACGTGGTGAACCTGCGCGCCGGCCTAGAATTCGGCAACCTGTCGGTCGCCGTCTTCGCGGACAATGTGTTTGACGAGAAGTTCATCAACGAATCGATCCCCGCGATCGAGTTCGGCGGAAGCTTCATCAGCCCGGGGCAGAGGCGGATGATCGGCGTAGAGGCGGGCTTCAAATTCTGAAGCCCGCCGCGCCGCAGCCGTGATTAGGGCGCAGCCCTAATTCACGGACTCGCGGCCAGCCCGGCCGGCTGAGCGGGTGATCTCTATCGCTCGCCAGTCCGACGAGTCCGGCTTTGCCGGGCCCTTCCTCTGCTTTCCTTGTCCCAACCAAAGCGGACTGGGCGGCTAGCCGCCGGCCGCGCCTGCGCGCCAAACAGCAAGCGGCTCGGCCCCCTGATCAAGTCCGGGGCAGGCATCCGCCGCGCGCCCTGCACCCGCTGTGGCGAGGTTCGCAGACTGCTTGAGGTGGTCCTGGAAAACTGGACAGGATGCCAGGCTCAGGGCTCATTGCAGGGCTTCCCGAGGCGGTTGTGATCTGATTCATTGGCGGCATCGGGAGGTGCTGCCATGGCTGAGTTTCGCTGGTTATCTGAGGCGCAGATGTGCCGGATCGCGCGCTTTTTTCCGCTGTCGC
>JBKDAC010000502.1:0-3203 GCA_046316515.1 Sandaracinobacter sp.
GTCTCTATTGCGTGGCGGTCTCTCGGGCCAGCGCAGCGGGCGGCCTGAGTGGGTGGAGCCTGAACCGAAGGCCGGCTATGACGTCGTTATCATCGGGGGTGGCGGGCACGGGCTTGCGGCCGCGCATTATCTGGCGGCGAACCACGGGATCAGGAATGTCGCGGTGATCGAGCGAAGCTCACCGGCGGCTTCAGGGTAATGCACCTGCTGGCCGAACGACCGATTTGGCGGCGCATTGCGGACATCGCGATTGGACTTCGTCCATGAACCAAGCATTGGTGAGTAAGCGAGCCCGGCCGAGAAAGTCGCCGCCCTGACCGACTGAGTCGGCAGGGCTTTGGGTGGTGGGAGCCGCGTGGTGTGGCAACCCGAACGGAGACCTACCCCATGCCCATGATTGCCGCAAACATCCGCGCAGCCCAGCGGTCCGCACTAGATGTGACAGTCTCGGCGAAAGACCTTGTCCCTCATGCTTCCAGAAACCGCAGGCGCAATTCTAGCAAGAGGGATCTGGTCATTGCTGGCCTCAGCGCGAATGATGGCGTTACCATCGCCGACCTGTGCGACGCGACCGGCTGGCGGGCGCACAGCTGCCGGGCCTTCTTTACCGGTCTGCGAAAAAGCGGCCAGCCCGTGGAACGCATTAAGAGGCCGGATGGCACGACGGTCTACAAACTCGCTGAAGGGGAAGGCGCTGGAGCATGAAGCGCCGCAGCTACCTAACGTTGGCGCAAATATCCAACATGCGTCCTTCCATGCTTTCGACGGAATGGGCGCGCCGCTACGGCGCGCCCCCGCCGAACATCTCGCCGGATCTTCTGCGATTGGGCCTCGCCTACAAGTCCCAGGAGCAGCGGCAGGGCGCTCTGAGCCGGTCCACTAGAACTTTGTTGGCCCGCGCCACTGCTGGTCGCGATGCGCCCGTGGCCTCACCTGTCCGAGCTCGGAAGCTGACCCCGGGCACGCGGCTCGTCCGAGACTGGCATGGCGTTGGTCACACGGTTACCGTGCTCGAGAAAGGGTTCGAGTATTCCGACGACACCTGGCCTTCGCTGAGCGCCATCGCGAAAGCCATTACCGGTGCGCACTGGAACGGCCCGCGGTTCTTCGGCCTGACGGAGGCGCGAAAATGACCGCACGCCGGTGCGCGGTCTACACCCGCAAATCCACCGAAGATGGTCTGGACCAGGAGTTCAACAGCCTGGATGCTCAGCGGGAGGCTTGCGAGGCATACATCGTCAGCCACAAGCATGAAGGCTGGATCCTGATGGCCGGTCGCTATGACGATGGCGGGTTCTCCGGCGGCAACATGGAACGTCCGGGGCTCAAGGCACTGCTTGCCGATATCGAGGCCGGCCTCGTTGACGTGATCGTGGTGTATAAGGTCGACCGCCTGACGCGCAGCCTGGCGGACTTCGCCAAGATCGTGGAGCGGCTAGATGCCAAGGGGGCAAGCTTCGTGTCGGTTACCCAGGCATTCAACACCATCACCAGCATGGGGCGGTTGACTCTGAACGTCCTCCTGTCGTTCGCGCAGTTCGAGCGCGAGGTGACCGGAGAGCGCATTCGAGACAAGATTGCAGCGTCCAAGCGCAAGGGCATGTGGATGGGTGGCCCGGTACCGCTTGGCTATGAGGTGGTGGACCGCAGGCTTCTGCCCGTGCCGGAGGAAGCGGAGCGAGTTCGCACGATCATGCGGCGCTACCTTGAAGTGGGATCCGTGCCGGCGCTGCTCGTGCAGTTGAAAGCGGAGGGCATACTGACCAAGGTGCAGGGGCGCGCCAGCGGTCCACATCGAGGCGGCATCCCGTTTGCGCGAGGAAGCCTGTTCCACCTGCTGAAGAACCCGATCTACCGCGGGAAGATCGTCCACAAGGGGCAGGTTTACGACGGCGAGCACGAACCGATCGTGGATGAAGACCTCTGGGACCGGGTCCAACAAATGCTGCAGCAGAAGGCGCCTGCACGAAAGCGGCCGGCGAACGACCCGCAGCGCGCGATGCTCCAAGGCCTGTTGTTCGATCCGCAGGGCCGCCCAATGGTCCCAACCTACGGGTGCAAGGGCACGCGTCGCTACACCTACTATACGTCGCGGAAGGACCTCACGCGGAAAGGGGATCCCAGAGGAACCCGCTTCCGTCGCTGTGAGATCGAGGAGCATATCGTCCAGCAACTGACCGCCCTATTGAACGATGAGCATGCGCTGCGCCGGCTGTCCGGATGCGAGGACGGTGCGGTTCTCCAGCCAATGTTCGCAGGTGCCAAGCAGTATTCCGACGCTCTCGCGATCCGAGCGAGCGCTGTTGAAGCGGTCCGTGTCCTCGTGGCTGCCATTTACGTGACGAACACAGAGCTCCGGGTTGAAGTCCGACCGGCGGCTCTAGGACTGAGCGCGACAGGAACCTGGAGCCACAGCATCCCTAGGCCAGCAAAACGTCCGTTCCGCGAGGCGAAGCTACGAATGGATGCGAAACGAGTCCACGAGCGCTTCGATGACGACCTCATCACACTGCTGTCGGAAGCCATGCAGGTGCAGCGGTTGGTGCTGCAATCGCCCGAGCTTAGCTTGAGCCAGCTTGGAAAGCGGGAAGGGCGATGCCGAGCGCACCTCGGACGGCTGCTCCGGCTCTCCTGGCTAAGTCCACGAATCGTTGAGGCCATCGCAAACGGCAATCAGCCAAAATCGTTGACGCGCAACAAGTTGCTGTCGGTCTCGCTCCCGCTGGAGTGGGATGCGCAAGAGCGGCGGCTGCTCGGCATCGCCGCATAACTTGATGGCTGCTACAATGGCTGGTGAAGCCGGGAACTTCCGAGGAGAGATTTGGCCGTGATCTGGGGCGCCAACCACGCCTGAGACGCTCGTCTCTGACTGCACCACCGTGTTGGCGGTGCGGCAAAGTCTCGGAGAACCGGCGACTTTCTGTCAGTGCCGCAGCCGAGGGACCGAAAATCGGTTCACCCTCAAACTGCGTGGTGCGGTCGAGAAGACTCGAACTTCCACGGCCTTTCGGCCACAGCGACCTCAACGCTGCGCGTCTACCAGTTCCGCCACGACCGCACGCCGATGCCTCTAGCGGGAGGGCCCCGCCAACTGGTGAGCGGGGGGCCTAGCAGCCTGAAACGCGCGGTTCAAGCGGGGATGTGCAGGCGTCAGGCTGCTTTGCGCACGAACACCGTCCCCGCCGAATAGCCTGCCCCGAAGG
>JBKDAC010000503.1:0-938 GCA_046316515.1 Sandaracinobacter sp.
AGAGATTCAGATGGCACCCTTCTTGCACAGCATTGGAGTGGTTTCGCCAAAGACAATGCAACGGGATCCAATAACAATGAAGAATCTAGTGAAGATCGGCCTTTTGGCCGCAGTTGCCATGGCCCCTACGCCGGCCATGGCGGCTCTCACCGTTTTCAAGCAGTTTACGGGGAAGTATGGTCTTTCAACCGATGGCGGAGGCACCACGGCCACCACCACCTATAGCGTCAACGCTTGGGCCCCCGTTGGCGCGAAGGTGGAAGGAGCTTGGCTGTACCAGGCCGGCTACAACTTTGACAATAACGTGGGGCCGTATCCGGTCCGCTTCAATAACGTGCTGCAGACCTTTGGCCCGTCGATGGTAAACACCTCGGTCATCGATTACTCATCGCCCACGCCCAGAACCGACGTTCTGTTCTCGGCCCGCGCCGACGTCACGAGTATTGTGGCGCCGATCATCAATAGTGGGCCGGGGGGCACCTACAGCTTCAATGTCAGGGAAACAAGCCGTTCGTCCGGCATCAGCGGCACCGACGGGGTGGCGTTGGTGGTCGTCTATTCCGACCCTTCGCTGACCTCTAACACCACCGTCGCGATCCTCGACGGCTTTGCCGATGTGACGGGTGACGAATTGACCTTCACTGCACCTATCGGAATGAATCCAACGGCTCCCGGCTTCTCTGCGGAACTTCTGCTGGGCATCGGCTTCTCTCTTTCCGGCAGCTTCCAGCGAACGTTCATGGATGTGAACGGCACGCAGATCACCAAATGGGCCGGGGGCCATGATGACGGACTTGGAGATTTTGAAAATGGTATGATGATCACTGTTGGTGGCAATAATGACCCGTTCAGTCCGTTTCTGCCGACGGAGCAGCAATTTGACACCGAGCGCTACAACCTGGTGCCGTATATCAGCCAGGGTGACACCAGTATCAGGG
>JBKDAC010000504.1:0-3481 GCA_046316515.1 Sandaracinobacter sp.
GCCCTGGACCTTGCCGCCGCCCCGCACCGCATCCGCTGGGAGTGGGTGAAGGGCCACAGCGGCCACCCGATGAACGAACGCGCCGACGCACTGGCCAACGAAGCCATTGCAGCAATGCTCGAAGCCCGTAAGGATTAAAGCATGGCATCCGGTCTCATCGCCCTTCTCGACGACGTCGCGGCCATCGCGAAGGTCGCGGCCTCTTCTCTCGACGACGTGGCCGCCGCCACCGCCAAGGCCGGCGCGAAATCGGCCGGCGTGGTGATCGACGATGCCGCCGTCACCCCCACCTATGTTACCGGCTTCACGCCCGACCGCGAGCTGCCGATCATCTGGAAGATCGCCAAGGGCTCGCTGTTCAACAAGTTGGTCTTCCTCACCCCCGCCTTCATTGCGCTCGCCGCCTTCCTGCCGCAGGCGCTGACCCCGCTGCTGATGGTGGGCGGGGCGTTCCTCTGCTTCGAAGCTGCGGAAAAGGTGATGGAAAAGCTGGGCCTCCACGCCCATGCCGACGGCCACGATCCCGACACGCCCGTCGCGCTGGAGGCCGGCGAGCAGGAATCGCGCATGGTGAAGGGCGCCATCCGCACCGACCTGATCCTGTCGGCCGAGATACTGGCGATCGCGCTGGGCGAACTCGACCGCCTCTCGCTCGCCACCAAGGCCGGCGCCCTGGTGGGCGTCAGCATCGCCGTCACCGTGCTGGTCTATGGCGCGGTCGCCCTTATCGTGAAGATGGACGATATCGGCTTCCGCCTGGCCACGAAGGAGAATGGGGCCAGCACGGCCATCGGGCGCGGGCTCGTCGCCGGCATGCCCAAGCTGCTCTCCGGCCTGTCGGTCATCGGCACGGCCGCCATGGCCTGGGTCGGCGGCGGGATCGTGCTGCACGGCATGGAGGTCGTCGGCATCCTGCCTGCCCTGCCCCACATGCTCCACGCCTGGGCCCATGCTGTCGCAGCCGCCTCCCCGATCGCCGTCGGCGCCATCGAATGGACCGTGCATGCGGTCTTCGCCGGCATCTTCGGCGTCGCACTGGGCTGGGTGATCGCGCAAGGCGTGGCGCTGGTCGGCAGGCTGAAGATCGGCAAACGCGCGCATTGACCGTCGCCTGGTGCCCCATGCGGGTGCCTTGAACGATTGCGCGACGCTGCCATGAATTCGAGATGCAGCACAGCGTCCTGTTCATGCTGTTGATCTGGGCATCTGCGGCAGCGGCCGAGGCGGGCAATTGCATACTGACCGAGGCCGACAAGCGCGCCAATGCCGCACTCGGTTTTGAGGAATTCGATCAGAAGGGCATTTTGCCGTCGTCCTCCCGCGCGCTGAGCCAGCGAGGCTGCAAGGCTGATGGCTGCGGCGCGCGATGCTGAAGGCAGCGGCGACCGAATCGACTGGAACAGCTATGTCACTGCAAGCTGGGCCTTTCTGGTCAAGAACCGGCCTGCCTTTGATGCGGCGGCCGCACGGCTCGCGACCAGCAGCCGTGAGCCGGACCGCGCCAACAGTGCGCTTGTCGCTGCCTTGGGCCGCTGCTGGCTGAAGCCATACTGGGTCGCCTATAATCCGGATTGCGGAAAGCAGGGGCCGGCGCAGTGAGCGCAAGGCGCAGCTTGCGCAGGTGGGCGTGGCATGGAATGGCAGGCCAAACCTCTGGGGAGACTGCCATGACAACGAGCCGTGAGATCCGCCTGAAGAGCCGCCCGGTCGGCATGCCGCAGGCGGAGCATTTCGAACTGGCCTCCGTCACGCTGGGTGCGCCGGGCGCGGGCGAGGTGCTGGTGCGCAACCATTACATGTCGGTCGATCCCTATATGCGCGGCCGCATGTATGATCGCCCCAGCTATGTGCCCCCCTTTCAGGTGGGCGAGGTGCTGCAGGGCGGCGCGGTCGGCGAGGTGATCGTCAGCAACGACCCGTCGCTTAAAGTCGGCGACCTGGTGAACAGCATGTTCGGCTGGCGCGAGGCCTTTGTGGCGCCGGCCGGTGCGCTCCAGAAGCTGCCGTCGATCCCGGGCGTGCCGGTGCAGGCCTATCTGGGCGTGCTGGGGATGCCGGGGCTGACCGCCTATTCGGGGCTGCTGGAGATCGGGCAGCCCAAGGAGGGCGAGACGGTGTTCGTCTCGGGCGGGGCCGGTGCGGTGGGCTCGGTGGTTGCCCAGATCGCCAAGATCAAGGGCTGCACCGTGGTCGCAACCGCCGGCAGCGATGAGAAATGCGCCTGGCTGAAGGCGGCCGGCATCGACCATGCGATCAACTACAAGAGCTGCGGCAACCTGCTGGCCGCGGTGAAGGCGGCGGCGCCCAAGGGCATCGACGTCTATTTCGACAATGTGGGCGGCGAGCATCTGGAAGTCGCAATCGAGCTGGCGCGGCCGTTTGCGCGGCTGGTCGAGTGCGGGATGATCGCCAACTACAATGCGACCGAGCCGACGCCGGGCCCGCGCAACATCATCATGGTGGTGGGGAAATCCATCCGGATGCAGGGCTTCATTGTCACGCAGTTCGCGCATCTGCAACCCCAGTTCCTGAAGGACATGGGCGGCTGGATCGCCGAAGGGCGCATTAAGTGGGAGGAAACGGTGTTCGACGGCATCGCCAAGGCGCCGGATGCCTTTACAGGCCTCTTCACCGGCTCCAACACCGGCAAGATGCTCGTCAAGCTCTGAATGCGCTTGCGGCGGGCAACGGCGCTGTTCCTTATGGTGGCTGTCGCCGGGTGCGGCGGCAACCCCGCGCCGGGCCCCGTGCCTGCCCCAGGCAACGGCCCGCAGCCCGGGGCGTTCGTGGCGCTGAACCAGGACCCGGCGAAGTGCAGCGCCGTGTTGGAGCGGATGGGGGTGCGCGCAACCTTTCTGCCCGCAAAGGCGGGGCCGGCCGGCTGCGGCTATCCCTGGGCGGTGCAGCGGACTGCCGTGCCGCAAGGGCACCCGCGCTGGCTGGGCGAGACGCCAGCGACGAGCTGCGCGGTTGCGGCTGCGCTGACGCAGTGGGAGCGCGACGTGCTGCAGCCGGCAGCCCGGCGCCACCTAGGCGTGCCGGTGACGGGCATCCGCCACTATGGCAGCTACGGCTGCCGGCCGCGCAACAACCGGCCCGGGGCCGAACTGTCCGAGCATGCCCGGGCCAATGCGATCGACATTGCGGGGTTCCAGCTGGCATCGGGCCGAACGGTCACGGTGAAGGAGGGATGGGCGGGCAAGACGGAGGAGCGCGCGTTCCTGCGCGACCTGCGAAACGGGGCGTGCCGGCGCTTCGGAACGGTACTGTCGCCCGATTACGACCTGGCCCATGCCGACCATCTGCACGTCGATCAGATCGCGCGGACGACCCCCTTCTGCCGCTGAGCCGACGCGCCGCCCGCCCGTCGGCTCGCGTTGCCCCCGGGGCGCGAACAGGCTATGCCCCCTTTTTAATCTTTCCCCAAGGAACAACCAGAAGATGTCCCGCCGCCGCCAGATCTACGAAGGCAAGGCCAAGA
>JBKDAC010000505.1:0-31336 GCA_046316515.1 Sandaracinobacter sp.
TCTGTGCCATTGGTGCTGACGGGGGACATGTTCTGACGACGGACAACGCTGCAGAAGCGGTCAGGGGCAAACGGCCAGCCCCTGCTCGCAGGGGCTGGCTAGCAGCCAGCAAGGCGGTCCGGAAACGGGGAGCGGCTCATACCTATGCGGGGCTCTGATCCCCGCTGAATGTAATCAGGGGGTCAGGTCAGAACAACTTTTCACGATGGCGAAACTGTGCTGATTAGCTCCTTAACACTGTTTAATGGCATGGAACTTGAATATGATTCGGTTGAAGATATTGTTTCGTCGCACTCTCGCCCTTTCGCTTTGCAGCACATTACTGACTGGCGAAGACGTATCCGCTTCGACCGGACGGGTTTCGACATGTATGGTTACGCTGGCTGATTTTAAGCGTAATCGAACCCTAAGTTGGGCTGATTTTGATTTGTCGCCTGACATGTACAAAGGGGCTATGTGGCTCTCTTCCAGAGGCTGCTATAAAGAGGCTGTCGTGGTTGGTCGAGACTACCTCGCTCACGGTCCAAGCTTGTCAATAAGGGAGCATGCGATCACTACATTCCATATGGCTCGGAATGCAGCGCGCGCGGGGGACAAAGAGTCGGCTGCGTTGCTTGCCGCCGCTTCGCGCAGATCTGACCAAGCACCTGATGCTCCGTTAGATTGGAACAGCTATGTTATCGGCTTCTATGGTTATCTGATCGCCGATCGCGCGCTTGTTCAGGCTTCATATTACCGACTCTTGGCAAAAGGTGGAGAGTCGAACCGGATCAATGCCGCCGTACTTGCTCGGACCCTCTCCTGTTTCGAACGTTCATTTGTACAGGTAGAGACGAATCCAAAATGTGCAGTTTCCTTACCTGAGCTTGAGCAGTCTAAATGAGCACATCCAGCCACTCGACCGTCGTATCGACATCCGCTCGCGTCGATTTAAACTCGTCAAATTCACACATCAGCGCAGCGTCGCTTAGAAGCTCACTATATGAAACTGCCTCCGACAAAACGCTGCCGCCGTAAATGTAAGGATCCCCCGACAAAAACTGGCAAAAATGGTCTAGCAGTCGGAGCTCGGGATTGACGCGCTCCAACCAGAGAAACTGCCCCATCTCGTTAACCTCAAGAAATACCAACTCACCGTCTGGTCTGACGATGAAGTCGATATTACCGCATACCAGGCCCAGCGCCTGTAGTAGACGTTGTCCGTCGTCAGAACATTTGGCACAGGTTGCGGCGTAGCTTAGCGGAGTGCGGGCCTCGTCTGGGGGTTGATGTTAGGCGGCGAGCTTGCGGTGTTGCAAGCGCCGATGCTCGATAGTCTGTCGCTTGAGCCTTTCGCGCTGTTTTAGGATGGAAGATGCCCTGCCGAAGTAGGCGTCGGCGGGCGTCACGTTGCTCAGGCTCTCGTGATAACGCTGGTGGTTGTAGTGCTCGACGAAGGCCTCGATCTGGGCCTCGAGGTCGCCGGGCAGGAAGTAGTTTTCCAAGAGGATGCGGTTCTTCAGGGTCTGATGCCAGCGCTCGATCTTGCCCTGGGTCTGCGGGTGCATCGGGGCGCCGCGGACGTGGCTCATCTTGTTGGCCTCGATGTATTCGGCCAGTTCGCCCGCGATATAGCTGGGACCGTTGTCGCTGAGCAGCCTTGGCTTGTGCAGCACCTTGGCGCTGTCGCAGCCTGAGGCCGCAAGCGCGAGGTCCAGCGTGTCGGTCACATCCTCGACCCGCATGTTGGTGCACAACTTCCAGGCGATGATGTAGCGCGAGAAGTCGTCGAGGACGGTCGACAGATACATCCAGCCCCATCCGATGATCTTGAAGTAGGTAAAATCGGTCTGCCACATCTCGTTCGGCCGGGTGGTTTTGGTGTGGAACGCATCGGCGGCTTTCACCACGAAGTATGCCGGGCTGGTGATCAGATCCTGTGCTTTCAGCAGGCGGTAAACCGTAGCTTCGGACACAAAGTATTGACGTTCATCGGTAAATCGAACGGCCAGTTCGCGCGGTGATAGCTCGGACTGCTCCAGCGCGAGTCCGATGATCTGATCCTGCACTTCGGGAGCAATCCGGTTCCACACCCGGCCCGGCGCCGATGGCCGATCCGCCAACGCCTCCGGGCCGCCCTCAAGGTAGCGGTCATACCAGCGGTAGAACGTCCGACGGGCGATGCCGAGCTTATCCAGCGTGCGCTTGGCTGGCAGGTGCGACTGCTCGACGATCCTGATGATCTCGAGCTTCTCGGATGCAGGATACCTCATTCTTCGTCGCCCCCATCCGCGGTCATGCTTTTTTTGAGCAGGCGGTTCTCGAGCGTCAGGTCGGCCACGCATTCCTTCAGAGCACGGGCTTCGCGGCGCAGATCCTGCACCTCGCCTGTGGTCGCCGCACGGGCAGTGTCGCCGGCCAGGCGACGCTTGCCAGCCTCCATAAACTCCTTGGACCAAGTGTAATACAGGCTCTGGGCGATGCCTTCCTTGCGACACAGCTCGGCAATGCTGTCCTCACCGCGCAAGCCATCCAGCACGATGCGGATCTTGTCCTCAGCCGAGAAGTGCCGACGCGTCTGCCGCCGGATGTCTTTTACCACCCGCTCAGCCGGGGCCTTCGCTGGCGATTTTTTCAAGGATGTTTGGGGCTTAATCTTCGTTCCTTCGTAACTACGAAGAAGCCCCAACCCTCCTCAAATCACAACCTCAAATCTGTGCCATTGGTGCTGACGGGGGACATGCAGGCCATTTGCCACAAGGGGAAGCGTGTGGCGGACCTCTGCATCTCCTACAGTTGGGACGAAAGGGCGCGGGCGCGGATGTTTGCCGATGCGTTTGAGGCCGAAGGGCTGTTGGTGTGTTGGCATGACGCGCCTCTAGGCGCAGCGAGTGCGGCGCCGATCATCTGAGCCAAGCTTTGCACATTTGGCGTCTGCAATGGAGCTTGGTGTTCCCTGCAAATGCCAGAAACAATCCCTGTTACGTGGATCCGAAATCCTTGTTCCGAAACAATCATTTGCGGAAAATAATGTGCGCCAATTCAGGCGGTTAGCCTAGATCGGGGCAGTACCTGTGCCTCGGAAAATGAATGATTTCCCTGTTCTCGAAGCGAAAACAGGGAATATCAGGGAAGAGACCGGTTCGCGGCAGACTGCTTCCACCGCCAGAACGTACGAAATCCCGTTATGGAACAGTGACTTGTGGAACTGCTAGAAATGCCTACCACTGGCGCCCCCACTCGGTGGTGCTGGTGCGATAGCGCGATCAATCTGGTAGTGGTGTGGCCATGATTGTTGAGGGGCGTCATCGATGAAATCATGGATTGCACTGGTCTTATCGACGGCGTTTGCCGGTTCAGCAGTTGCCAACCCCTTCATCTCTGAAGGGCGAACGCCTGACATGCTCATCCCAGAAATCGTGAACGCATGCATCGACAATGGCGATGCGGTAATCGACACGAACCCCTACATGGTGGCATGCGAGGCGATGGCCAGGCAGACGGTCGGTACGCCTTTGTCGGCTTGCTACTGTATGGCGCCCGCAATGCCCAGATGAAGCTGGTCTACCGTTTCGTGGTTGCACCGCACGAGGCCGGAAGCCGGGTCAGGCTACAGGCAACCTTCGAGGCCGATCAGGGACGGGGTAGCGTTCATCGGGAGGACTGGTCGGACAGGTGGCAGACAGAGTTTCGCAAGACGGTCGCGCGGCTCAAGCTAACCACCGAAGGGGATTACATGTCTCGCGTCTCCTCCGAGCGGGCAAAGCGGACCGCGCAACCGCCAAGTTTCCCGGAGCCGCCGCCGGTCGCGCTTTTGCCCTCTGAGCGTGCGCCTCAGCCATAATCGTCGGAGAGCGGACCGGGCCGCTTAAGGCCCCAGCCTTATCGGAAAACCCAATCGATCCGGCCATTGCCTGACTACACGCCGATCAATCCCGCCTGCGTGAACGCAGATGGCTTCGAACCGTCCGCCGACGCGATGCACCCCGCCGTCATCGGTTGTCAGGCGCTCCTTCGGATCCTCTACACCTTCGCCGCGGATTCCTTTGACGAGGTGGTCTACGAGTTCATCGACGAAGGCTGAGGGGGCGCCACGGCAGCTCGGCTGACCCTGTCGCGCCTAGGCGGCGCGGCGCAGACCTCGCCACAGGAACAGGAGGCCCAGCGCCATGAACCAGAGCTGGATCCCGGTGGTCGAGAGCACGATCGACACCGGCGGCGCGATGCCGAAGAGTTCGAGGCCGGGAAGGGCGACAAGGGCGCCGGCCGCCAATCCCGCAAGGCCCGTCCAGGCCGGGAGCTGGCGGTCGCGCAGGATCAGTAGGCTGGCCGAGATCGCCCAGATCGCCGCAAAGCCCGCAACCCCCAGCGCCTCGCCGATGGCACCGCCCCAGGAGTTGATGGCGCCCTGCGTCGCCTCGATCGCGGTGCGGGCATCCGCCGACAGGCCAGGGGCGGAATAGGCCTCCGCAAGGGCGGCGCTGCCGGTCAGCCAGCGGATAATACCGATCGCCCGGGCCAGCGCCGAAGCCGCCGCGGCACCCAGGGCGACCAGGCCGAGAATTCCGAGTGGGCCCGGCCGGGCCGCCAGGCGCACGGTCAGGACGCCGGTCACCAGGAAGAGCAGCGAGTAGCCGAGGTACAGCCCATAGCCCAGTCGCACGGCGTCGATCTGCTCGAGAAGCAGGGGCAGCATCCGGGCAGGCGGGTAGTCGAGGCTGTCCGGCCACTGGATCGCCTCGCCTAACACGGCCATGGGCGCAAAGATGCTTAAGCCCTGGAGCAGCAGGACCCCTCCGGCGACGAGCCAGAGCGTGCGGGTGGGAGGCGGGGAGGAGGCGTCTGGGGAAGACATGGGCTTGGCCTTCTGTGAGGGATTGTCAGGGAACAGGCGAACGCATCAGTGCGCCGGTGCGCGGGCGGCGAAGCCAAGGTCGCGGAGGGCCTGGGCCAGGGCTTGGTGAGGCGGGGTCGCGGGAAGTTCACCCACCCGGGCGGCAAGCCGGGCGCCGCTCAGAGCGTGGGGGACGCGCCAGAGGTAGCTCATCTCGGCCACCGCCACGAAGGCCCGGGCGAGGTCGGGCAGGTAGGCCCAGGCGTGCGGCAGGTCGAGGGGGCCGGGATAGACCAGCCGGCCCTTCGCCAGGTCCTTGACGATTGACAGGTCGAGCCAGGAGCCCTCTCCCGAGCCGTAGAAGTCCCCGGCGCGCAGGATGACGGCGCGGAGGCGACCGGCTTCGGCGCGGGCGCTCATCTCGCCCTCAAGCGCGACCCGGAGCCGGCCCTTCGAGGTGGTCGGGTTCTCGGGCGTGTCCTCGGCCAGCAGGGCGGGCATGGCCTCGCCATAGCCGTAGACATTCCCCGGCAGCATGAAGAGGGCGCCGAGCCGCTCGGCCACATCCATGCCCTGGCGGCCCAGCGGCATGACCTGGGCCTCCCAGTCGGTGTAGGGCGGGTTGACGGCGTGGAGCACGACCTCGGCGCCTGCGGCGGCGGCGGCGGCCAGGGCCTCCGTCTCGCCCAGGGAGATGCTCAGCGCCTCGGCGCCCGGCGGCAGGGTCGGCTGGGGGCGGCGGGCCTGGGCCAGGACCCGCCAGCCGGCCTCGGCGAAGGCCTGCACGGCGGCGGCGCCGAAGCGGCCGTTGGCGCCCAGGATGAGGACGGTGCGGCGGGTTATGGGAAGCTCCTCTTGCGGCCCGGCATGAGGCCGGTAGAGTCCACACTGCGCCTGTCCCGGCCATCCGGCTATTGGCGATGCAGGTAACTGAGATATACGGAAATGCATGCCTTCGGCCCTGACCGATCCCCGCCTCGACGGCTTTGACTGGACCCTGGTCCGGAGCTTCCTGGCCGTGCTGGACGCCGGCAGCATGAGCGGCGCCGCCAAGCGCCTGAGCGCGCACCAGCCCACCCTGTCCCGGCAGGTGGCCCAGCTGGAGGCGAAGCTGGGCGCGCCCCTCTTCGAGCGCACGGGGCGCGGCGCGGCGCCAACGGCCCTCGCCCTGGCCATCGCCGACGACGCCCGGGCCATGCAGGAGGGGGCCGAGCGCCTGCGCCACCGCCTCACCCGCGCGCGCGCCGAGACCGCCGGCGATGTCAGGATCACCACCAGCCAGGTGGCGGCCAGCTATCTCCTCCCGCCTGTGCTCGCAGCGCTGCAGGCTGCGGAGCCCGGCATCCGGATCGAGCTGGTGGCGTTGAACACCCTCACCAACCTGCTGCGGCGGGAGGCCGACATCGCCGTGCGAATGGTGCGGCCGGCTCAGGGCTCCCTGGTGGCGCGCAAGCTGGCAGACATCCCCATCGTCGCCTGCGCGCACGTCGACTACCTGGCCCGGGCGGGGACACCGCAGACGCCTGCCGACCTCCTTCACCACCGGCTGGTCGGCTACGACCGGGACGACGCCGCGGTGCGGGGGTTCGCCTCGGCTGGGCTGCCCATTGGCCGGGAGCAATTCACCGTGCGAACGGACGACCAGCTCGCCTATGGCCGGCTGGTGGCGGCGGGCGCCGGCGTCGGCTTCATCGCCGCCTACAACCTGCCCTGGCTGCCCGGCGTGGTCCCGGTCCTGCCCGGGATGGCGATCCCGCCACTGCCTTGCTGGCTAGCCGTGCACCGGGAGATCCGCGGAAATCCCCTGGTCCGCCGGACCTTCGACATCCTCGCCGAGAAGATCCCGCAGGTGCTGGCGGGCGCGAGAGTGGGAACAGAGCGGGACTGACCCCCCGGGCCTCCCCGACGGGTGAGACGGGACAATAGAGAATAGACGAGACGGTTCCTGGCGGTTCGATCCGGCTCCATCCTTCAACGGGCTGACAAAAACGGGTTTTTCGGCGGGTGCGGGGTTGCGGGGCCTGCGAAAGACTGTCTGGACCTGAGCGGCGCTCAAATGAGCCGCCGCCATTGGAGGCGCAGTCGAAGCCCTAGGCGCGGGTAGTAGGGGAGAAGGCCGTGAGTCCCGCCTTAGCAAGCACTTAGGCGCTCCTTAGCCGCCGATGAGAGGCGTTTGATGGGCTTCGGCGACCCCAGCCGCAAATGCGCCCGGACGCCAGACTCTCCCGAAATGGGGGAAAGTTTCCATGCGAGGGGAAAGTTTCCCTAAGTCGTTGAAATATAGTCGCCGCTGCTCTGGTTGCGAGGAAGGGAGACATGGCTCGAACTTTCCCGGATAGTCAGCGTTACCGCGTTGCCACAGTGTGACTGTTGAGCTGGCCACGGTTCCCACAATCGCAGCAGCCCGGCCGCGAACGTCAGGCTTGCACGACCCGGATCGCGCCAACGACCCGCGCCTCGATACCAAATGAGCCTGAGCCGTCGAAACCGTCGAGCTGAAGTTCAAGCGGCGGAACGTTGGCGGCATCCGCAACTAGTTGAACGCCACCAGAGGTCGTTCTGAGCACACGCCGCACCAACGTACTGCCGCCTATAGTGAAGATGTAAACTGCGCCATCGACCAAGGCCCGATCTGGCCCCTGACAAACCAACAAATCTCCGCGCGCGGCGAGGCTTGTTAGAAGAGCATTTGGCATTTCAACAAGCCAAAGGTCAGAACGGACTGAGGTGAACCTTGCAAGCCAGGCAGTGGGCACGGCGAGAGCCCCTCCAGCGAGACCGGTGTAACCATCGTCACCCTCCAGGCTGCGGACTTCCATCACGCGAAGGCCGGGGGCCGCAACTGCGGGATGCTCTCCGGTCAGCAAGAACTCTGCCGAAGTCCCAAGAGCCTTTGCAAGCCGAACAAGGTGATCGCCACCAGGCTCTGATTTCCCGTGCCATATCTTGCCGATCTGGGATGTCCCTATGCCGGTAGCCTTCGCCAAGGCGGCCTGATCGAGCCCGAGAAAGCCACACATGTCACGAACGCGGGCCGAAAGGGCGGTCTTCAAAGAAACCGCTTGCGCCTCGCTTATGGAAGATGCATCATCCCCCATTGTGGACGGGGAGCCGTATAGTGCATCGCGAAGACATCAAGGCGGAACTGAGGAAGCGGTATGGCTCGTTGATCGCTTTCGAGCGGGCCAAAGGCCTTCCGACAGCCAGCGTTAAGGATGTGCTCAGGGGCCGCTCCGTTGCCAGAACGAGGCGGGCTGTTGCCGAAGAACTCGGCAAGCCTGTGGAGCAGGTGTTTGCAATCAAGAAGCGGTGCCACGAATCCTCCAAAGTGGATGGTATCACGCTTTCAGGAGATGTGCACCCCTCGAACAGCAAGGCAGCGTAACCCATGGGCGGGGGAGAGTTCCGGCAACTGCCGGTTGAGCTGATCGATGTGCCTGCGGACCGTGCGCGGCTGCTGAACCCGCTGAAGGCCGAGGCCATCGGCGGCACCATGAAGGCTGAGCGCCAGTTCGACCCGATCACCGTAAGCCCGGGCGCGGATGGGCGGTTCATCCTGGTGGACGGCCAGCACCGTCTACATGGCGCCCGGCATGTCGGGCTGCCTACCATAGAGGCGCGCGTCATTCCGCTGTCGGCAGCGGAGCAGCGGCGCCAAGAGGTGCTTTCTAACTTGGCTGTCGCCGAGCTGGACGCTCTGAGCCGCGCCCGGAATATCGCGGCGTTGTGCGATATCCTTATTCAACAGGACGGGAGACGGAAACGCGGACGCCCGTCCAAGAAAGACGTTCAAGAGCAAGCACATAAAATTGGTGAGGGCGCCAACACTATTTTCCATTGGAGCGCCGAGGCGGCGGAGGCCGTGGGCCTCCATCCTCGCCGGGTCTATGAGTACCTGAGGGTCGCACGAAGGATTGCGCCGGAGCTGACCAAGGAGCTCTCGAACACCCTCATTGCCGACAACCTGCAGGCACTGCTGAAGCTGGCCGACTGCGAGGAGGCTGAACAGGCAAGTGTTGCGCGCGCATTCAACGGTGGCGCGTTCAAGACCGTCCAGGAGGCCAGGGACAGCCTGAGCGGTAAACCGCGGGCGCCGGAGCCGGACCGCGACGAAAAGGTCATCCGCCAGATCGAGGCGCTCTTCGCGCGGTTGCCCCGAAAACTAAAGGTCCGAGTACTCGGATCGCTGATGCAGGACAGTGATATCCCGTCCGAAATGCATGCTGCACGTGAGGCTGCGCAATGACGCGGAGGCTGCGAGACGCAACTGGGCGGCAATGTGTTCAGCGCACTCGCGGGCAGGTGCCTGATGCGATCGTTGCCGCAGAGAAACTCGGACTCCGCCCCAAAGACATTGCCGAAATCGTCGGCATTACGGCCGACAAGGTCTCCAAGATCAGGGCCGGAAAGCGCCGTCTGACGATTGAGGAGTTCGGTCGCTTGAATCGGCACCTTAAGGGGCGGCGCGCTCGGGCTGAAGCTAGTGTCCAGAAGCGGCCGTCGCCGTCTGCGCCCACGATCAACAACCGGTTCGAGGCGCCGAAAATCCCGCAAGCGGATGGATCCATGGCCGAGCTGGAGCGGCTGATTTCGACAGCCTGCGCGGAGGCCCTGAAAGGAAAAGGGGCCAAGCGCGAGGCCATTGCGATGCGGATGTCTGCCATGCTTGGCGAGACGGTATCCCGCTGGATGCTCGACGCTTACGCTAGTCCTGCGCGCGACGGACATAAGGTTCCCGCTTCGCGATTCTTCGCCCTGATCGTGGTGACCGGTCGGTTCGACCTTCTCGACGCCATCATCGGGCAAGTGGGCGGGCGAGTGCTCGTCGGGGAACAGATTGGGCTGGCTCGCCTCGGCCATCTGGTCGCGCAGCAAGCCGCGATTCAGGACCAGATTGATGCGGTGATCAGGATCTCCGGCCCATTGCGCGATGGTGGCGCCCGGTGACCGGAATGCCGAAGGAATGGTTCTCGACCAGGGAGCTTGCCGAGCTTCGGCTGCCTGACATGCCAACCTCCAACAGCAAGGTGGCTGAGCTGGCGGGTCGGGAGTGTTGGGATCTTCGTGCGGACAAGGCAGGCCAACCGCTTGCTCGAGAACGCAAGGGGCGCGGCGGGGGAAGAGAGTTCCACTGGACCGTTTTGCCATACTACGCCCGGCTGGAGTTAGTGAAGCGCGGCGTGGTGGTGGAGAAGCTGGAACAGCTGCCGAAGCCCGTTTCCGACGCGGACCCTGGCACGGCCTGGCAAGCGGCGACCGATGCCGCCCGCGGCCGGGCCAAGGCGCGGTTCGAGGCGGTGCTGCAGGTGCTGGCGCTCTGCGAGGGCGGCGCCAATCGCGACCTCGCGGTCTCCCAGGTCGCGCGCACGCGGGATCTGGCGCGCTCGTCGCTGTTCAACTGGCTCAACAAGGTGGCCGGCGAGCCCCGGCAGCTGTGGCTGCCGCTGCTGCTGGACGAATGCCGGGGCGGCGGGCGCAAGGCGGAGATCCCGGCCGCGCTCTGGACCTTCTACGAGAGCTGGTGGCTGCGGCAATCGAAGCCCACACATGCGGACGCCTATCGGCGGACCCGCGAGGAGGCAAAGCGCCTGGGGATCACCATCATCCCCAGCGCGAAGACGTTCCAGCGCCGGGCCGAGGCCATTCCGCCCGAAGTCGTGAAGCTGAAGCGGCATGGCACCGAGGCCACGCGCCTTATGGTGCCTCCGCAGGAGCGGAGTGTGGCCGACCAGCATGCGCTCGCCCTGGTGAACAGCGACGGCCACAAGTGGGACCTGCGCGTCCGCTTCCCTGACGGGACCGAGGGTCGCCCGATCACGGTCGCCATCCAGGACATCTACAGCCGCAAGTTCCTGGCCTGGCGGCATGGCAAGGGCGAGTCCGCCAATCTGGTCCGGCTCGCCTTCGGCGACCTGTTCCGCAACTGGGGCTTTCCGACGGCCGCGCTGCAGGACAATGGCCGGGCGTTCGCCAGCAAGTGGATCACCGGCGGCGCGAAGAATCGCTACCGCTATTCGATCAACCCCGACGATCCGCTCGGCCTGCTGACCCGGTTCGGCATCGACATCCACTGGGCCCTGCCGAAGCGCGGCTCCTCGAAGCCGATCGAGCGGGGCTTCCGGGACTTCGCACAGATCATCGCCCGGCATGCGGCCTTCGAGGGTGCCTGGCTGGGCAACAGCGTGGCCAACAAGCCCGAGAACTACGGCACCCGCGTGGTGGAATGGGCCGACTTCGTCCGCGTGATCGACGCCGAGATCGCCGCCCACAATGCCCGGACCGGCCGGACCACGGAGATGGCCCGCGGGCGGAGCTTCGACGAGGTCTTCGCCGAATCCTATGCCAGCGTGCCGATCGCCAAGGCGAGCGAGAGCCAGCTGCGCGAATGCCTGCTGTCGGCCGAGAAGGTGCGCGCCATGCGCGACACGGGCGCGGTGAAGTTCATGGGCAACCGGTACTGGACGCCCGCCATGGCCAATCTGGCCGGCCAGCCCCTGATCATCCGCTACGACCCCGACGATCTGCACAGCCAGATCCACGTCTACGACGCGAAGGGCCGCTTCGTGCTGACCGCGCCGATCTGGGAGAAGAGCGGCTTCCTGACCGAGGACCATGGCCGCGCCCGGATGAAGGTGGAGCGCGACCTGCTGAAGAATGCGCGGCGCGAAGCCGAGCTGCGGGGCCTGCTGAGCGCCCAGGAGCTGGCGCACCGCGATCTTGTGGCGGCGGGAGAGCCCGAGGCGCCTGCACCGATGCCCAAGGTGCTCCGTCTGGTTCGCAGCCGGGGCGCAACGGCGCTGAAATCTGAAGACGTGATCGCACCCTCAGCGACGCCTGAAACCCCACTCATCGATCGCTTTGTGGGCGCAATGCGCCTGCGCGCTGTCGACTGAAGAACGACGGCGCCGGGGGATAGGAGCCCCGACGCCGTCTCCACCGGCCCTGAAAGGGCCAGCACATGGAAGGAGAACAGTATGGCGAGTCTGCCGGAGACACAAGAGACGGTCGTGGAGCTGCGGGAGCGGCTGAATCGGCTGTACGAAGACACGGGCATGAGCTGGGCCGAAATCGCGGCCGAGAGCGGCATCAAGGCCGGTACGCTGACCCAATGGGCGAAGGGGACCTACGCCGGCGACAATCTGCGGTATGCCGCAGAGGTGCGGCGGTATCTGGATGGTCGCGCCGCCCTGGCCGCTCTGCAGACTGGCACTGTCGAAGACCCCGGGTTTCTGGAAACTCTGACGGCTGATCGCATCCTGGGGTTGCTCCAGTGGGCGCAGACCGGAAAGATCGTGGCGGTCGCCGCGGGGCCGGGCACAGGCAAGACGATGGCCGCGAGGGAGTATCGTACGCGATCTGCCAATGTCTGGCTCGCAACGATGAAGCCATCCTCGTCTGGCGTGCAGCCGATGCAGATGACGGTCCTGGCGGCGATGGGTGATGTCGACGGCAAAGGCTCCCCCCAGCAGCTCAGCGCGCGCATACTTGCCAAGGTCCGCGGCACGCGGGGATTGATCATCGTCGACGAAGCTCAAGAGCTCAGCGAGAAGGCGCTCGACGAGCTCCGATCGTGGCATGATGAGTGCGGGATCGGCATTGCCCTGCTGGGTGACGAACGGGTCATCGGCCGGCTGGGGGGCCTGCGACGCGCCGAGCTTGCCCGGCTGCACAGCCGGGTGTCCATGCGGCACATCCAGAAAGGCCCAACCGAGCAGGATGCCGCGATGGTGGCACGCGGTTGGGGCATCTCTGATGAGGCCATGCTCCGTTTCCTGAAGCAGCTCGCGGAGAAGCCGGGTGGCCTGCGGGGAATCTCGATGGTGATCGAGCTCGGCAGCCTGCTCGCGGCTCGGGAGGAGCGGTCGCCATCGCTGTCAGACCTGCGCGAGGCGTGGGCCCAGCTGAACTCCGAACTGATGGGGGCCTGAGCGATGCAGAGCGAGATCGACGATATCCGCACGGCGCTGAAGGCGCTGGAGATCATCAACAGCTCGGAGAAGGGGCTCACACGTCAGGACGTGACGGACGGGATCCGTTGCATCCGTGAGAATGTCGACCTGATCGAGGCCCAGCAGGTGGTGAACCTGCCGGTGATGACCTTGGCGACGATCGCCCGCGCAGCGGTGCGCGAGCGAGTGGGCCACGGCAAGGCCGGCCTGACGGTGATCGAGGGAGGCCAGCATGGTTGACCCGTTCACCGAGCGCGCATGCCGCGTGTGCAGCTGCACCGAGACCAGGGCCTGCTGTGGCCCGGAGACCGGATGGCATCCCTGCCACTGGGTCGGACCCGACCTGTGCAGCGGCTGCGGGTTCGGCGGCCCTGCCGCCAACCTGCGCGCCGGCCCTGACGACTTCTTCGATCCTGACCTGGACGGGTCTTTTGACCCGCGTGCGGGAGAGTTCCTGTGACCATCCAAGTGCATCGCGGGGATGACCCCCGCTTCTTCGACGGACGTGGCAGCGGCTGCAGCCTGTTCGACCGGCCAATGCCCACCCTGACGGCGCGCGGCATCGCTTCGCTGACTGCGGCGATGGCCGGGCAGCCGCTGCAGGACATTCTTGGACCGTATCGGGCGCATGACTGCGTGCGCGCGCGATTCGCGGCCATCTGGGTTGTCCGGCAGGCACTCCCGCTCAGCCTTCCGCAGATCGGCCGCGCGTTCGGCGGGCGGGATCATACGACGATCATCTCTGCGCTGCGGCGGGCAGAAGAGCTGCGGTCGCGCGACCGGGCCTTCTGGATGTTCACTGAACATCTGCTGGCAGCGGCGCGAGCGCTGGCCTCGGGCGCGGTGGGAGGTGCCGACCATGCCGGTTGAGATCCGCACTTCCGACGGCCGCCATTGGGCGCGCCCGGTCCAGCAGAACCAGCCGCGGCCGCCGATGATCCGCTTCGAGAGCCCCTTCGAGCGGCGACGGCGGCGGGTGCGCAGCGCCCTGCAGCTCTGTTTCCTGTTCGCGTTTGCCGTGCTGGCGGCAGCTTTCTTCCTGTCCGGAAAGGTCCTTCCATGAGCGCGAAGCGCCGCAAAGCCGACAAGCTGCCCGCCGCCCAGAGCACCGAGGAGGCGATCGCTCTTCTGGCGCGGTTTGCCGAGGTCGATGCCATCCTCGAGCGATCCAAGAACTCGCTGGAAGAGCAGATTGCTGCCCTGCGGGCGCAGCGCGACCGGTTCGACGAGGCCTACAAGGTGCAGCTGAAGGCCATCTTCAACCAGCTGAAGCCATGGTGGGCAGTCGCCGGCCAGGATTTGACCGAGGGCAAGCGGAAGTCAATCGAGCTGGGCGGATGCCAGATTGGGCACCGCACCAGCACGCCGGCGCTGAAGCTGGAAGGCATCACCGAGGCCCAGGTGCTGGAGGATCTGGAGACGCTGGGCTTCGAGGGTTGGGCGATCCGGACCAAGAAGGAGCTCGACAAGCCCGCGCTGATCGCCGCGCTGCGCAAGCTGGGCGCGACCGGGCCTCAAGGTGTGCCGACGGCAGATGCGATCGATGCCGAGGTGCTCGCCGGCCTGGGCCTGAAAGTCTCCCAGAAGGAAGAGTTCTTCATCGCGCGTATCCCGCCGGTGGAGCCCGCCGTGGAAACGGTGGCCGCCAACGACGACGGGAGCGTGCGGTGAAGCCCCGGCACCTGCCGCCCGAGCGGCGGGCGGTTGTCGGCCGACCGCCGCAGCGGCCCGGCGCGCTGCCGGTGCTGGCGCACAGGGCCAAGCTCTATGCGCAGAGCCTGGGGTTGCCCGTCCATGTCCACCACAGCCGCGTCGCGGGCTCCGGCAGCCGATACCTGATGGTTCCGGTGGAATGGCGCCGCCGGCCGGTTATCCTGCGCATCAGCGACCATGCCAAGCGGCACGGCACCTGTGCGGATTTCGAGGTGATCACGCTGGATGGCTCGTCCGGCCTGCCGGAGGCGCAATCGTTCCTCGACCAGGTGGTGAAGGGAGAGGTGCTGTGAGCTGGGCCGATCTGTTCCCGACGATGTTCCTGGTCGTAACTTCGATGTCGTTCATCTCGATCGTTGTTGGGGTGGGCATCCGGATCGGCTGGGCCATTGGCGGGTGGGTGCTGAAATGAGCCCCGCCGTCGAACAGGTCCTCGCCGACCTGGAGGCGAACCGCGCCGATCTTGCCTGCCTGGGCGGCCGGCACAACCTGGACCAGGCGCACCGCGCCTGTGCCGCCGCGTTGCGGGCTGACCCGGCGACCGGCAATGGCCGCCGCCGGGTCGCCCAGGCGCGCGCGGCGGCCGTGCGGCTGCTCATCGCACTCGATGCAATGGGCGAAGACGGGAGGGAGCCGCAATGAAGGCGCTCACCCTCTGGCAGCCCTGGGCTTCGCTCGTCGTGTTTGGCGCCAAGCCCTACGAGTTCCGAGGCTGGCGCCCGCCAGTTTCGCTCGTCGGGCAGCGCATCGTGATCCATGCCGGCGCCCGCAAGCCGCAGCAGCGCGAGATCGACCAGCTGCGCCGCTTGCTCGAAGCCGGCGGCCGCTATGCCGCGCAGACCTGCCTTACGCCGGTCGAGAAAGCCCTGAAGGTGCTCTCATGGCGTGAATGGCCACTGGCTGCTGGCTTGGGCACGGCGGTGGTTGGTGAGCCCAGGAGCGGCGCCGAGATCGGCGCGGACTTCGGCGCGATCAACGCCGTGAACGACAGCGACCGGCACCTGCACTGCAATTGGGGATGGCCGATGCTGGAGATCGAGCGCTGGGCGCAGCCGTTCCCGATGAAGGGCGCGCAAGGCCTGTGGACCTGGCCGGGTGCCGAGGAGTGGATGGGATGACCGCTGCGCGCCGGGCCAGCTTTGCGCCGCACCCGCATCGGCGGGCGATGCTGGCGAAGGTGCACCTGGCCCGCAAGGAGCTCGGCCTGGCCGAGGCGGACTATCGGGCAGTGCTCTACCGCGTGACGCGGCAGGATTCGGCAGCGGCGCTGTCGGACGCCGAGCTTGAAGCCGTGATCGGTGAATTCAAGCGGCTGGGATGGCAGCAGCGGCCGCGCGCGGAATTCGCGGCCAACGGCGGAAAGTCCAAAAGCGTACCAAGTTCAGGGTCGGAGCCTGGACGGCCAGCGGGGAGGTCGGTCGGGCGTCCGGCTGATCATCCCGCTGCCCGCAAGGCGCGGTCGCTGTGGATCTCGCTCGCCCAGCTGGGCGTGGTGCGCGACAGCCGCGAGTCCGCGCTGGAGGCGTTCGCCCGCCGGCAGCTCGGCGTTGACCGGCTGCAGTGGGCCGACCAGGCGCAGGTCTACAAGCTGACCGAGGCCCTGAAGGCGATGGCCGAGCGGGCCGGATGGAGCCAGCAGGGCAACCCGGATGCGGCCGAGCTGGTGAAGCGGCTGATCCGCCGGATGGACGAACTGCTGCGCGCGCTGGAGCCTGAAGCCCCCGATCTCAGCACCCGGACCAGCGGACCAGGCATCGCAATCGGCGGATGGGACAGGCAGAGCATGTCGTTCCTGTATGGGCTGGCCAACGAGCTCGGGCGCGAGCTGAAGGCCGCGCGGGCGCGGGCTGACGGAGGCGCGGCGGCGTGAAGGGCGCGAACGCCAGAGCCTTTGCAGAGGATCTCGCGCCGGTCGTCGGCGCCGAGGCCGCGCGCGAACTGATGACAGCACTGGCGGGCCGCATGATGTACGTGCCGCGAACGGTTGGGCCGCACCATCCGATCGCGGTGGCTATCGGGCCGGAAAAGGCAGCCATTTTCTGCGAGTACTTCTTCGGCCAGCGCATCGACTTTCCGGTTGCGCCGGCCAAGCGCCGCCGAATCCTTGACCTTGCGAGCGGCGGCATGTCTATACCCCAGATTGCGACCCAGCTGCTTGTGAGCGAGCGGTTCGTCTACAAGGTCCTCGCCGAGGCGCGAGAGGCCGATACCAGGCAGCACCGCCTCTTCGGATAGGCCGTTTTTCCTGCACCTGTTCAGGCAAGCCTGAACCCCCTTCCGACCTATCCCTCAGCCATGGCTGAGACCCCCGAAAACCATGCCTCAGAGGCCTCTCGGTCCGATGTTGCTGGCCGCAAATTGTCTCCGGACGACAGCTCCGCTTCCCAAGCGCGGCAGCCGCTGACCGGCGCGTTCGACTTCATGGTCCGCGGGTTCCGCCCGGCGGCCGGATGGGCGTGCGCGATCGTCATCCTGGTGCGCGGCGCAGTCGTGCCGCTGTGGGAGCTGGCGCGCGGCAGCGATGCCAGCCCGATCGATTGGGCGATGCTGGTCGCGCTGGTCGGGATGCTCGGCCTCGCCCGCTACCGCCACCTCGAAAAGACCTCTGGCGCAACCGTCTAACAGGAGACCGACCTTGGGCAAGCGCACAGCATCCTCCGAGGACGATGTCCTCCGCAAGACCGAAGCCACCATCACTGCGAACGGCCAGGCGACGCCCTGGCAGGAGTTTTCGGGGCGCTTCAACCTGCACCTGGCCGGCACATTCGTGGCCACTGTGATCCTGGAGCGCTCGTTCGATGGGGGCGCCACTGCGGCGCCATGCACGAGACTGGGCGCGGCCTTCAGCTTCACGGGCCCGGCCTCGGAGGCTCTGCCGGACGCGGCCGAGATCGGCGTGCTCTATCGGTTGCGCTGCGTTGCCTTCACCTCCGGCTCGATCCTAGCGCGGCTGTCGCAGTGAGCGCATTCGCCGCCTCCAGCCCGGTGCTCCCTCGCCTGATCGGGCTGGTCGCGCTGGTGGCCGGCATTGGCGTCGGCCTCGCCGATTGGCGCGGCGCGCGCAACGCGCGGGCAGAGCTGCGGGTCTGCACTGGGGCGGCCGGCGATGTGCGCAAGACGCTCGAGGGCTGCCCCGATGTGGTGGCGGCCGCGATCGACGACGCCCGCCGGGCCGCCGAGTGCGATGCGGCGATCGCGCGCGACGATCTCTACGCCGAGCGGGCAAGCTGTTCCGAGGCCGTGAAGCGGCGCGGGGCGCTGCTGGCCGGTGCCAGGGCCGAGCTCGAGAATGCCCGGCAGCAGCTGGCCCAGGCGGAGCGCCGCACCACCGCCGCCATTGCCCGCGCCGAAGCCCGCGCCACCGTTCAAGCCCGGAGAGACGCCGATGCCCAGTCTGCCCTGTCGCACGCGCCACGTGGCGCTGATGGCCTGCTCACTTGCGATGCTGAATGCCTGCGCCGGCTCTCAGGCGCCCCGCGTGAGGGCCGCTGACCCCGTGGTCGAGATCCGCACCATCACGCGCGAGCTGTGCCCGGAGGAGCTGCGCCTGGCCGTGCCCGCCATGCCGTCACCTGCGCCCGAGGCGGTGCTGCGCGGCAACGAGGCGGGCCTGCGCTTCCACGCCGAGCTGGGCGCCTGGGGCAAGTTGCTGGAGGCCCGCCTGGCCGACGCAGCGGCCGGCTGCCCTGCTGCCGGATCGGAAGGCGCTCAATGAACCTGTCTCCGAATTTCACCCTGGCGGAGCTGACGCGGAGCCAGGCGGCTGCGCGCCTGGGCATCCGCAACGTGCCCGACGAGGCGCAGATCGAAGCGCTGCGCCGAGTGTGCCAGCACATCCTGGAGCCGGTGCGCGCGCATTTCCGCATGCCCGTCATCGTCTCTTCCGGCTTCCGGTCGGTGCGGCTGAACACGCGCATCGGTGGATCCCGGACTTCGCAGCACGCTGTCGGCGAAGCGGTCGACTTCGAAGTGCCGGGCGTGCCCAACATCGATGTGGCGCGCTGGATCGAGGCCCGCGGGAACTTCGACCAGCTGATCCTGGAGTTCTACACGCCGGGCGAGCCGAACTCAGGCTGGGTGCATTGCAGTTGGAAGCTGAATCGACTGCGCCGCCTGGTCCTCACCAAGCAAGCGGGTCGCTCCGGATATTTGCCGGGGCTGGTGGCGTGATGTGGGCCGCGGAAGCGAAGCTGGGGCGAACCCCCAATTCCGAGGCGCGGCGCTGATGCTGTTCGCCGACGCCCGCCTTGGCGACACCGTCGACGTGTCGCAGCTGCTGGAGGAGCGGCAGCGCGACGTGGCCGTGCGCCGCGTGCGCGACGAGCTCTATCCCGCTGGGGCGCGAATTCCAGGCGCGCCCGCCCAGGCCGCCGGCCGGGCAGACTGCATCAGCTGCGGTGATGAGATCAGCCCCGCCCGCCGCGCAGCCCTGCCCACCGCCCAGCGCTGCACCGACTGCCAGTCCGCCCTCGAAGCCCGGAAGGCCCGATGATGTTTTGCCCCAAATTCCAGGTGTGGCCATGACCCCGACCCTTATCCTCCAGACCATCCTCGCCCTCCTCACGCTCGTGAACGTGGGGTGCGCGGTCTACGTCGCCAGGCGGACGCTCAAGTGGCGGGAGAGCGACGAGGCCAAGGCGTTCGTGCTGCGCGTGCAGGCGGTGGAGCAGAAGGTCGGCGGGATCGACGACAAGGGGCTCAGCACGCGCCTGGGCGAGGTTGAGGACAAGGTCATCGCGATTGAGGCGCGCATGGAAGCGATGGCAACAAAGAGCGACGTTGATGGTCTCCGCTCGGACGTGCGCCACATCAACCGGGAGCTGGAGAAGATCGACTCCGGCGTCACCCGTATCGAATCCTGGCTGATGGAGCGTGGAAAGTGATCGCGTACCGAGAGCATTTTGCCGAGCATCTGCGGCTGACCATCCTTCGCTTCCTTGGCGAATCGCCGGGTTATCAAATGAACACAGCCATCCTGAAGGACCTTGCGTCTGACGCAGGCCTGCCGGTGACGCGCGACATGCTGGAGACACAGGCCGCTTGGCTTGCCGAGCAAGGCTTCGTCACGTGCGAGCAGCTGCCCATGCAGGTAACTGTTGTTACCCTGACCCAGCGCGGCAGCGATGTCGCGGACGGGCGTGCGATCGTGCCGGGCGTGCGCCGGCCGAGCCCGAGGGGTTGACGCATGGCTCGCAAAAAGCCCGAAGGGGTCCACCGGCCTTCAACCATCGACCGGCTCGATCCGGAGTTCCGGCAGGAGATCGCGCGCCTGCGTTTCGAGCACGGCCGAACGATGAAGGAGATCCTTGCCCATCTGAAAGAGATGGGTGCGCCTGAGGTAAGCCAGACGGCCCTTACCCGCCACCTGCGCCTGATGAAGGCGGAAATGGATGAGCGTGTCGAGGCAGAGCTGGCCATGCTGTCGCCGCACATCCAGCTCGCCACCCAGCTGGCGAATGCGATGCTGCCGCAGATCGAGGCGGCCCCCAATGACGTGAAGCTCCGGGCGCTTCGCGAGCTGCTGCAGACCCTCCTTCTGCGGGACATCAAGGGGGCCGTGGCCAATCCGGACGATCCGGATGCCCAGCTGTCGCTGAAAGACAAGTTTGTTGCAGCCCGCACGCTCCAGACGCTCGCCCAGGCCGAGCGGACGGACGATGCGCGGGCGCGCGAGGCTGCCAAGGCCGCCAAGGAACAGGCCATGGACGCTGTCGAGAAGGTGGCGAAAACAAGCAGCGGGGGCGGCCTGACGGCCGACCTGGTGATGCAGATCCGCCATGCGGTGCTGGGCGATGCCTGAGCACTGGCTGAGGCGCGCCCGAGAGGCGGCTGAGCGGGCGCTTGCCTGGGTGGTGACACTTATCATCGGCGGCCGGCCATGAGGTGGGCCTTGGAGCAGTTCGTGAAGGGCCAATGGGTTGTGGTGTCGCGGCACACGATCAAGGCGGACGCACTGCGTGCCCAGAGCGTGCGGTCCGCCTCGGTGGGTGGCGAGTTGCGCGTCAGCGAGAAGCCGCTGGCATGATGCCGTCGACCGAGATCCTGGCCGTGCTGTGCCTGGGCCTCGCCAGCTGGGCGATCGGGGCGTCGCTCGCTGCCTGGAAGTGGCGCGGGTCCTATCGTGGCGCGCTCGCCGCATATCGGTCGTTCCGCGACCTGAAGATCGCCCGCCCCACCAAGAGCGAGGCCCATGTGAAGGCCGCCCGGACCCGGATCCAGCGGGAGCGGGAGCGGAAGCTGGCGAAGATGCGCGAGCTGCAGGCCGAGACCCATGCGCGGGAGCTGGGCTGGTGACCCCGTCACAGCAGCTGCAGGCCATGTCGCGTCGCGTCAGCGCGCTGCTGAAGCTGCGTCGGATGACAGGGTCCCGACTGGCCCAGCGCATCGGCGTTGACCGCGGGCAGGTCTACAAGTGGATGCGGGGCGAGCTGTTCGTTCCGACCTATCGCGTCCTGTCCGTCGCGGATGTGCTGGGCTGCACGCCCGGATTTCTGATGTTCGGCGATGCTCGGCCCGGCGCGCTTGCCAGTGACCAGGAGCTCGCTGATCGCCTGCTGGTTGCCCGGATCCAGATGCCGCGCTGCAAGGGCGACCCGCTGGTGTGGGAAGGCCCGGTGCCATGACCGCCGGCCTTGCCCCCGCCGAACAGCGCGCCGAAGATCGCCAGGCGGCCGAGACCCTGCTGCTGGGCCTGCCCCGGGGCGAGGTGCTTCTGCCCTATCAGCAGGCCGCCAACCGGTCACTGTGGCGGGGCGTGAGCCTGCTGGCGATCGAGAAGAGCCGGCGGATCGGGCTCACCTGGGGGCTTGCCTCCCACGCTGTCCTCAGAGCGGCCTCTCTGGCCTCTGCCGGCGGCATGAACGCCTGGTACATGGGCTACGACCAGGAGATGGCGCGGGAGTTTATCGACGTCTGCGCGATGTGGGCCCGGGTGTTCGGGATGGCGGCAGAGGCAGTCGACATGGAGGTGCTGTCCGACGGGGAGAAGGATGTCGGCGCGTTCTGCATCCGCCTCGCCAGCGGCCACAAGATCGTCGCGCTGCCCAGCGTGCCGCGGGCGCTGCGGGGCAAGCAGGGCTTGGTGATCATCGACGAGGCCGCGTTCCACAAGGATCTGGCCGAGGTGATCAAGGCGGCGCTGGCGCTGCTGATGTGGGGCGGCCAGGTGGTGGTGGTCTCCACCCATGACGGCGTCGACAATCCGTTCAACCTGCTGATCGACGAGATCCGGGGCGGCCGCCGCAAGGGCGAGGTGCTGACCATCACCTTCGACGACGCGCTCGAGACCGGCCTGTATGACCGGATCGCAGCCGTCGCCCGCACCAAGGGCCGGCCGCTGGAGGCGGACCAGGCCGAGTGGGTGGCGGACATCCGCAACACCTACGGCGACGATGCCGAGGAGGAGCTGGACTGCGTGCCCCGCGCCGGCAGCGGCAGCCTCATCAAGCCGGAGGACCTGGCGGCCTGCGAGCACCCCGACGCCGGAAAGCCGGAGCTGTACACGGGAGGTCTGATGGTTGGCGGCAGCGACGTCGCCCGCCGCCGCGATGCTGCCATCCAGGTGGGGCTGGAGCTGGTCGGCGATGTTGCCTGGGAGCGGGACGTCTACAACGAGCGCGGCGCAACCTTCGCGGATCAGGATGCCTGGCTGGACGACATCTTCCACCTCCGCCGCATCCTGCAGTGGGGCACCGATCAGACCGGCATGGGCGAGAAGGTGGTCGAGGATCGGCAACGTCGCCACGGCGCCTACCGCATGGTCGGCTTCCTGCTGACTGGGCCGATGCGTCTGAACCTTGGGCTCTCGCTTGCCAGAAGGTTTGAGCGCGGTTTGATCCGTATCTCGCCCGAGCCATGGAAGCGGGCCGACCTCCGGGCAATCAAGAAGGCGAGCACCAGCGCCGGCGGCGTCCGACTCGTGAACGACGAAACAGTGCACGCCGACTATTTTTGGGCGTTGGCGATCGCCAGCTACCTCGCCGATTTCCCGGCCCCGGAGTACGACTATCGGGCTGTCCCACGTGGCAGCCTCGGGCGCTCGAGCAGCCGGAACTTCAACCGACCTGACCACAGTGGAGACCGCGATCGGCGTCTTGGTGGGACCGCGAATTCCGGGCGCGGTCGCTTCGGCCGCGGGTTCTGAAAGGAAGACAGATGGCGCGCGCCCCAACACCGAAGCCCAAGAAGCCGGCCCCGAAAGCGAAGCCGAAGGAGCTGCCGCCCGAACAGGCGATGACGCTGACCGCCCAGGTGGCGGCGCCGGCGCTGGGATCCGCGCGGTCGATCCTGACCGGTCACCCGGCCGATGGCCTGACGCCCGATCGCCTGGCCGTGCTGCTGCGCGCGGCGGAGGATGGTGACCCGGAAAGCTACCTCGAGCTCGCCGAACAGATGGAGGAGCGGGATCTCCACTATCTGTCCGTGCTGGGCACCCGGAAGCGGCAGGTGAGCCAGCTGCCGATCACGGTGGAAGCCGCCAGCGACGCGGCCGAGCACCAGGCCCATGCCGAGCTGATCCGCGAGTTCCTGGCGCGGGACACGCTCGAGTCCGAGCTGTTCGATATCCTGGACGCGATCGGCAAGGGCTTCTCCGTCACCGAGATCATGTGGGATCTGTCCGGCGGCCGCTGGCTGCCCAAGCGGCTTGCCTGGCGGGATCCGCGCTGGTTCGAGTTCGACCGGATCGACGGGGAGACGATCCAGCTGAAAGGCCAGCCATCCGGCGGCGGCGTTCTTGGTGGGCCGCGAATTCCAGGCGCGGCCGGTGGCCTCGGCGGCGGCACTGTTGTTGGTGGAACCCGAATTCCGAGCGGGTTCAGCCGCACCCCGGTCTCCAGTTTCCAGTTCAAGTTCATCCAGCATGTGCATTCGGCCAAGAGCGGCCTTGCCATCCGCGGCGGCTTCGCCCGGGCGGTCGCGTGGTGCTACCTGTTCAAGAACTATGGTCTGAAGGATTGGGTGTCCTTCTGCGAAATCTATGGCCTGCCGTTTCGCATCGGGAAGTACGAGCCGGGCGCGAGCGAGGATGACATCCGCCAGCTGATGATGGCCGTCTCCAACATCGGCTCCGACGCGGCCGCGGTGATGCCCAAGAGCATGGAGGTGGATTTCGTCGACGGGAAGTCGACCGGGGCGGCCGATCTCTACGAGAAGCTCTGCAACTATCTCGACCGGCAGATCAGCAAGGCCGTGCTGGGGCAAACCGCGACGACGGACGCCGACACCGGCGGCCTGGGCAGCGGCAAGGAGCATGGCGACGTCCGCGCCGATATCGAGCGGGCAGACGCCAAGCTGCTGGCGGCCACGCTGCAGCGCGACCTGGTTGTGCCGATCATCCTGCTGAACTTCGGCGAGCAGGCGCTCTATCCCCGCATCAAGATCGGCCGGGAGGAAAGCCACGACACCCAGGCGATGTCTTCGGCGCTGGCGCAGCTGGTGCCGCTGGGCCTGAAGGTGGGCATGAGCACGGTGCGCGACCGGCTCGGCTTCCCCGATCCGGAGCCCGACGAGGAGGTGTTGGGGCAGGCGCCGAAGCCTGCCGCGCATGGAATTGGCGGCAACGGGAATTCAGCCCCGCCAGGCGCGACCGACCCGTCGGGACGGCCGGTGATGCCCGCGAACCCCGGAAAGGCGCCCAGTGGGCTCCTTAGCGCCTCTTATTTCGATCGTGGCCGGGTCGCGGAGATCCTTGCGGCGGCAGTGGCGCAGAAGCTGGCCGGTGAAGCCGACGAGATTGAGCGGGCGGCTGCTGCGATCGCCAGCGAACAGGGCCGGGCGATCCTGGCACCGCTGATCGAGCCGATGCTCGCCGCACTGGCCCAGGGCGAGAGCTTCGAGGACGCGCGCGAACTGCTCGATCAGGCCGCCGCGAGCATGGACGAGCGCGAGCTCGAGGCTGCGCTCGAGCAGGCCTGCCTGGTGGCCCGCGCGGCCGGGAACAGCGGACTTTAGCAGGAGAAGGACGATGGACGAGCGAGAGTTTGAAGACGCGCTGATGCGCCTGATCGACAAGGCCCTTGAGGGCAACGTGGACACGGACGCCGTCATCTCGGCCCTCCAGCTGCGCATCATGGCGCTGGAGGAGGAGCAGTGACGGAGTTACACCCCGCCCCAACCGAGTTCACCGCCGAGCAGATTGCCGCCGACGCGATCCTTCGGTTCTTCCACTATGGCCATCTGCCCGCGAGTTTGCAGGCAGCGAGCCGGCCCTTCTGCGATCTGGCCCGCCACATCGTGGAGACGCTGCCGCGAAATCCGGAACGGACCGTGGCGCTGCGGAAGCTGCTGGAGGCCAAGTACGCGGCTGTCCGGGCGAACGTGCTCTAACCGTGTTGCAACTCCTGCACTCCCTGCCGCTTTGGATGCAGCACGCCATCGCCGCATCCTATCATCGGCAGCAGCAGCTGCGGCTGCAGGCTGCGCTGAAGCTGCGGCCCCGCCCGGAGCGGGTTCGGAAGCCGGGCAAGAGCCAGCTGCGCCGCCGCCGTCGGGCGCGGAAGGCGCGGCGTGCGAAGGCGAGGGCTGGCCGATGAGCATTGCAGCTGCGCTGATGTGGTTCGGCGGCATCCACGCCTCGGCCTATGCCGTTGCCGGCATGGCCTGGGCTGTCTTCAGGCTTCTGGCCTTTGCGGTCGACAAGTCTGGCAAGTCGCGCCTCGTCTTGCAGGCCGTTGGCAGAGTGCTTCAGGAGCGCGCCAAGGCGAGGTCTGGCCGGTGAGCCGCCCGATTCCGCACCACGAGGGCTTCTGTGAGAGCTGCCGGCACTGGGCCCATCCGCTGCTGGAGATGGGCGCCGAGGACACCGAGCTCGGCTATTGCTGGCGCTATCCGCCGGTGCCGGTGGCGGTGGGCATGCGCCTGGAGACGGCGGTGCCCCGCACCATGCCGATCGACAGCTGCGGCGAATATCTGGCCCGGCATCCGCTGGAAGAGCCGCGCGTCGAGCCGATGGGTGGCTATCGGCCTAGCTCCGTCTCAAGCAACCGGCCCGACCGGCACAGTCACGGCACGGGCGGCAAGCGCGCCATGTCAGTCGAGGAAGTGCTTGCCCTGGGCCGCCAGCTGAAGGGCAGCAAGCGGTGAAGAAGGGCGCCAGCCTCTCCGAATGCGGCACTTGGCGCTGGCTGCTGGATCGGCGGTGGGATGTGAACCGGCCGATCCTGGTGGTCTGCATGCTAAACCCCAGCACCGCCGACGCGCAGAAGAACGACCCGACCGTCTTGGCGCTGATCCATTTTGCCAAGCTCTGGGGCTATGGCGGCATCACGATCGTCAACCTCTACGCTTTCAGGTCGCCGAGCCCGGCGGTGATGAAGGCGAGCCCCCAGCGCCATTCGCCGCGAAACACCAAGTTGCTCGAGCACTTCGTGCCGATGCAGGCGCTGCACGCCGGCTGCATCCTTGTGGCCTGGGGCAACGACGGCGACTTCGAAGGCTGGGCTTCATGGTTCACCAACAGGATGACCGTTGCGCACGGGCTTGATCTGATCTGCCTGGGTAAGACCAGCTCCGGCGCACCGAAACATCCGATGGCCCGGGGCAAACACAGGATCCCGCGCGACCAGCAGCCGATCCTCTGGCGCAAGGGCAGCTGTGGCTGACCCGGTGGAAATCCCTGCGCACCCGACGTCGCCCGGCCGACCCGACACCTGGGCGGATGCCATCGACCCCTTGTGCCAGCGGCTCGAGGTGGCAGCGAAGTTCGGCCAGAGCTTCACATTCAACTCCGTCGGGTGCGCGGCCCATGCCGAGTACATCCGGGCCATGGCAGCCCGGCTCGATCTGGCAGTCGACATCATAGCCAGGATGAAGGCGGCGGCGCTTGGAGCGAAGCAGTGAAGCTCAAGGGCCATCGCCGTGAGCAGCTGCAGCTGCTGGCAGACGCCGGCGCGGTCAGCCGCGAAACAGCCGTCGCGGTCAGTTTCGACCACGCTTATCGACCGGGCACGCTGTCGGCGATGTGGGGTGAGGGCTTGGTCGAGAACGCCTACCTGCCGCTCCAGGGCGACAGCCGCCGGCGCGTGAGCCACTACTGGCTCACGGCAAAGGGGGCCGAGCTCGCCCGTGGCTGACCCGATCACCATCCGCGCTGCGCTGGATCTCCGGCCGGAGGATGCCATTCGGGCGTTCCGGCAGCGGGACGAGCTGGCGATCTCCGTCTCCTATCGGGATCTCGAGCCCGAGGAGCATGCCCGCGCCTTCACGGCGGCGAAGGTGGCGAAGCTCGACATCCTGGAGGCGCTGGGCGGCAGCCTGGATGTCGCCCTGCGGGACGGCCAGACATTCGCCCAGTGGCGCGACGGGATCCTGCCGACGCTGCAGCGCGAGGGCTGGTGGGGGCTGATCCAGGACGAGGCGCTGACCGGCACATCCGAGCCGGTGTTCGTGGGCGAGCGGCGGCTGCGCACCATCTTCGCGACCAACATGCGGGTGAGCCGCGCGGCCGGCCAGTGGGCGCGCATCCAGGCCGTGAAGGCAGCTCGACCGTTCCTGCGCTACTCGGCGGTGCTGGATAACCGCACCCGGCCGCTGCACGCCCGCTGGCACGGAATCATCCGGCCGGTGGATGACCCCATCTGGCAGACCATTTACCCGCCCAACGGGTGGAACTGCCGCTGCCAGGTGCAGCAGCTGAGCCAGCGGGATCTCGATCGGCGCGGATTGCGTGTGACGCCGGACAGCGACCTCCCCGATCTCGGCCCCACCGGCAGCGCCTGGTTCGGGGGCCGCGCCGGGAATTCGCGGCAGGAAGGACAGCCCAGGCAGCGCCGCGACGTGATCCGCGGCATCGACGCCGGGTGGGATTACAACCCGGGCGCCCAGAGCTTCGCCGGCCTGGTCGCCCGCGCGGCCGAGGTTCTGGCAAAGGCCGAGGCGGCCGGGCTGGATCTGGCGGCCGCCGAAGTCCGCGAGGCGATCCTGGCTGAGCTGGGGCAGGTGCTCGGCCGGACCGTTGCCCTGGCGCTGCTGGCCCAGCTGGCGCCCGCGGCCATGCAGATCGAGGCTGCGAGCCGGCGGGGAAAGTGGGGCAAGTCGGGCATTGGATCCTCGGGTGTGTCGGCCGAGACCCGGGCGAAACTCTCCCAGGCTGCGAAAGGCCGGCGTCGCGTTCAGGGGCGGTTCGCCGATGAGCCGGGCTTGCCACGCGGCCCTGCCGATCGTGGAGAGATCCGCCGCATGGTGCGCAGGGCTCTCAATGATCGCCGCTTCCAGGCGCGATTGCCGATGGGGCCAGCGACCGACCTTCGCCCACTGGCGAAAGACAGCCGATATTCGATCTTTGATTATCGGCGCGTCATCGATGCCCATGGCATTCGGCATGCCTGGGACGGCCACAAGCCGGGAGGCACTCGACTGACCGAGGCCACCAAGCACCTGGCATTAAGCCGCCGGGACTTCGAGCAGGTGACCGCCATACGAGAGGCCAGTAACCAAAGCTTCTATCGGCCGCGCAAACACACGACAGACCGCATCGAACACTGGTCCGAGTATGAAGGCCAGAAGTTCATCCTTGTCGAAGAGGTGCGCCCCCGGGTCGGCGAGATCGCCTTCAAGACCCTCTACAAGGTCGATGAGTTTCCGGTGAGGGGCACCCGCCGTGCTTGATGCCGAAGCCCCAAGCCAACGTCCGAAATCGCCGCGGGAATGCGCTGTCTCTACAGCTGAGCGGGCCAATTTTCAACCCACCCACCGCTGGTGGTGGAAGGCCAAGCTGGGCGAGCGGCATGGCCAGCCCTGCGCCGTGCTGGCCAGGGGCAAGATGAACTCGATCCTGGTGGGTTCTCCCTTGCGGGAGAGCTTCGCTTCCGCCGACGGGCACGCCGCGCATGGAATTCGCGGCAACCTAAGACTCTGCGGCATCCGCCGCGGGGTGCTGACCAGTCGGCATGCCGTTCGCAGGTTGGCCGCGGATCCCGCGCGCGGCGAGCGGAGGACCTGATGGCCCGGGCGCTGACCTGGCTCGAGCGGACCATCCTGGCCGCGCTGGACAATGATCCGCCGGCGACGTTCGAAGAGCTGCAGGCCTGCACCGGCGCCAGGGCGCGGGATCTGCATGCGGCGATCCGGTCCTTGCGGTGGCGCGGCTTCATCCAGTGGGGCCGGCTCGCGCTGCCGCCACGGGCCCGGCCCGAGGCCGCGCCTGACCCTGATGCAGCCACCGGCTGCGCCGACGATCAGCTGTTCGCCGAGGCGCCAGCGGCGGATGCCGCACAACCTCAAACTGCCGCGAATTCCACGCGCGGCGTCGAAGATCTGCGTGCCGCCCTGGAGCTGCGGCCAGCTTCGCCGCGCAAGACGCAGCTGCAGCTGCCGCCGCCGGAGCCGACCATGGTGTTCGTTTATCCGGCCAAGCCGGCCACGCGCACCGCGGAGCTGGCGATCGGCATGGTGCAGCCGATTCCGCCCGAGTTCCGGCGCGAAGCGCTGATTGCGGCCAAGCGCCGGCAGACGGCCTATCAGAACCGCCTGGCCGGCAAGGGCAAGGCAGCCGAGGTGACGCGGTGGGAGGCCGAGAAGGCGGCGGCCGACGCCGCCCGCCTGGCCGACCCGCTGGAGCAGGCCAAGAACCGCCTGCGCAGCCGGGGCTATGCCGTGTTCGCAGCCGAGGTGACCGGCGGCCCGAAAGGCAAGTTCGTGGTAGGCGGCCGGCTGATGACGGAGGCCGAGCTGCTGGCGAAGGCTTCAACCTGAGGAGAGCGATGATGACCAGTGAAGAGGCAGTTGAGAAGGCGCTGGCGGACGGGGCGCGGGATGGGGCCGTCACCGGCGTGAGCGCCGTTGTGGAGCAGCAGATCGCAGAATCGGCCGCCGCGTTCGGCGGGGGTTCGGGCGGCGGCACGCCTCCGCCACCCCCTGTAACGGCGGCCGAAGAACCCGACGATCTGTTCGCCCGGCTGTGCGCCTATCTCGACCAGGCGGTCAGCTTGGATTCGCTGGTCCTTCGCACCCAGGCGAGGATCGAGGAGGCCAGCAGGGTTGCTGCCCTGAACCGGACGTTCGACGATACGGTTGCGGAGCTGCTGGCGATCAACGCCCGGATCGCGGCGCTGGCCGCTAAGGCTTCATCGAACCGCTGATGCCCAGGATCATCTCGATCCACTGATCCTGCGCCTCCATCGCTTCCGGGTCGTTCGCCATCTTGGACGCCCCGGCAGCGATGGCGGCCAGGTCCGCCTGATCCAGCACGCCCTTCTTGAACAGCTGGGTCAAGACCACCAGGTCAAACGCCGCTGCCACCTGCACCGCCCGGCTGAAATCCGTCGCCACATCACATCCCCTGCCATGACCCCATCGCAAGCGAGCAGGTGCGGCGGCGGGCGTCCATTCGGATTGTTTGCAACAGCTACGCTTCCGGGGCCACAGGGCGTGCTTTGTTCCCCACGGTTGGCCGGGCGGCTAGCGGCGCGGGCGATTCCGATCCTTGTGGCCGGCAAGCTTGGCCAACTCTTCAAGGATGTCTGCCACCTGTTTGAGGCGCCCCGCGTCGAGGTGCTCAATTGCTTCGGCAAGGCGCGCATCGACATCAATCGGATCGTTATCATTGCCCATGGTTCGCAGGCTTGCACATCTGCCGGATTCGAGGCAATATCCGTCTCGGAGTTCGAAAACCTCCGAACTGGCGGCCCAGGTCGCCGACAAAGCGATAGCGGCGTGCCGCCCCGAAAGAGCGATGCTGCCCCAGGCACGGGGACATCCAACGATCGTGGTTTCCCGCCGGGAGTGTGGTCCGAATACAAGACCCGCAAGGGGAATAGGCCCACCTGACTATCGCCAGGTTTTCGGCTCCCGGCGACCGCGACGATCGCGGTCAGAAAGGGGGGGACAAAGTGCCCCTCCCTTGCCACGAAAAGGCAGCGATAAATGACCATCACGACGATCACCGAGCGGTTCGAGGAAACCGCCATCGATGTGCATATCATCGGGCTCCAGCGCTGGATGACCGGCCCCCAGATCGCCCAGGCGCTGGGCTTCCGAGACCCATCCGACGCTGCGAAGAAGATCTACCAGCGGAGCAAAAGCGAGTTCGACGATTCTACAACCCTAGTCTTGGAGATGCCGACCGCTGGGGGCCCCCAGCTAGTCCGCATGTTCAACGCACGCGGCGCGGCGCTGATTGCGATGAAGGCCCGGACCCCCCGCGGCGAAGCGTTCCGGCGCTGGGTGCTCGATGTGCTGGAGGGTGAGGCAGCCCTGCCGGAGCAGGGCATGGCCCAAGGCCTGTCGCCCGTCGTGCTTGGCAACCTCCGCGAGATGTTTCTGGCGCGGCCGAAGATGCGGTCGCTCGTCCGCTATTGCGCGATGGAACTGGGGGCGGCCGAGATCGCCAAGCTGCTGGAGACGACGGTCAGCTATGTGAACAAGAACCGGCGGACGGCCGAGGCGCTGGGGCTCGCGCTGCCGCCGGCGACGCTGGCAAAGATGCAGCAGCAGCCGCAGTTCCTGAAGCTGGCTGCCATGCGCGACCGCGCCTCGCAGAAGACGCTGCACACCCAGCTGCTGCTGGCAGCCCAGAGCGGGGAGGCGGCCCATGGTTGACATGCCCACCCGCAAGTCGATTGCCGCCGCGCAGGCGAATGAGATGATCCGGTTGATGGGGTTCGAGCGGGACTATCAGAGCCTGCGGCTGACCACGATTCGGCAGACGTTCGAATGCTTCCGCCAGATGTTCGCCGAGATGAAGAGCCACACCAACCAGTGCGACATGACCTTATTTGAAGCCATGATGGCGGTGATGGCCGATGAGGCGCGCCGGGCTGAGATGGTCAACGACATGACGCCGGCCGAGGTGGAGCTGTTCGCAGCCGCGCTGCATGCGACCGCCCTGGAAGCGGTGGAAAGGGGGCGCCGAGCCGCCTAGTCT